>CABUSE010000049.1 GCA_902494135.1 uncultured Collinsella sp.
GCGGTATCGGCAACCGTCGTCGCCATCCATGACCGCTTCTACGATGCCAAGGTTCCCGATTGGCTCGGCACCTTCTCGGGCTCCTCGCTGGTCTACCTCATCAGCTTTTTTGCCGTGTTTGCCCTTGCCGCTATCTCGGCCGCCATCGTGCCCTCCGTATACGCAATGACCGAAACGCTGCGCCATGCACTTACGAGCGTCGGCCCCTTTGGCGTGGGCATCTTTGTGCTTTTGGAGCGAGCGCTCGAGCCCATGGGGCTGCACCACCTGCTCTACATGCCGATCTACTACGACAACCTGGTCATTAACGACGGCATCTACGCCACGTGGAGCAGCTTGCTCCCCATCCTCTCCCATAGCACGCGCCCCCTTAATGAACTTGCGCCGTGGGCCGGTTTTACCGCCACCGGCTGGGTCAAGCTCTTTGGCCTTCCCGCCATCGCAGCCGCGTTCTACTCCACCGCAAAACCAGAGCGCCGCGCCGGCCTTAAGGTCATCCTTTTGCCCGCCATCGTCGCCTCGGTGGTTTGCGGCGTTACCGAGCCACTCGAGTTTCTCTTTATGTTCACCCACCCCGGGCTCTTTTTGCTCTACGCCGTCTTATCGTCTTGCCTTGCCACAACCATGAATCTCTTTGGCATCGTCGGCATCTTCTCGGGCGGCCTCATGGAGATGGCAGCCTTCAACTTTATTCCGCTCATGCGCACGCATGCCGGTGCCTATCTTTTGGCGCTCGGTATCGGCCTTGCCTTTAGCCTCATCTTTTTTGTTAGTTTTCGAGCACTCATCTTGGTCTATGACCTTAAGACACCGGGCCGCGAGGATCATGTTGCCAATCGCGCGGCAATCGATTGTTTAACGGGAAGCGACTTTGCCAAAGAGCAATCCCCCAATGACGAGGTCGATAGTCGATCCGATCAAGATCACGTCCTCGCTGAGCGGGTAATTCAGCTTTTAGGTGGCGTTGGCAATATCGTGGGCGCAACCAACTGCGCCACGCGCCTGCGCGTCGAGGTCGCAGACCCTTCCATCGTTGCAGATAACGCGTCGTTTGTCGCGGTGGGCGCCAAGGGCCTCATCATTACGGGCAAGACCGCCCAGGTGATCATCGGCATCTCCGTTCCCCGCGTTAAAGAGCATTTTGACCAGATCATGGGCCTCGAGCCGGAATTTGTGCCCACCACCTCGGCCTCCCCTGCCGCCAGCGCAGCCCATAAGCGCGGCGCTATTTGCTTCTTCGATATCGACGGAACGCTCGCCTGGCAAGACCCCAGGCTCGCCCAAGACCTTCCCGAAGACGAGCGGGACCTCTCCCCCTATCCCAACGAGGCGGTTTCGCAGGCAATCCGCGAGTTTGTCGCCAACGGCAACATGGCCTTTATCTGCACGGGACGCACCCTGAGCTGCATCCACCCCAAACTTCTTGAGCTGCCTTGGACCGGCATCGTCTGTCTTGCGGGCGGTTACGCCGAGATCAACGGACACGCAATTCGCGATCTGTCGATGACGCCCAGTATGCTGCAGCGTCTTGCCCCCTACCTTGAGCAATCGGGCGAGGTCATCCGCTTTGAGGGCCTCAACGGCGTCGTGCGCATGAGTGCCGATGCCCCCGATGTCCCCGGATACGCGCGCACCCTGGGCGACGCAGTCACGCAGCTGCAACATTACAGTGTCTACAAGATCTTGATGTCTACATCGCTCGCCAACCACATCGCTCAAGATAAGGCACTTGAGCCGCTGCTGTGCTTTAACGAGCTCGAACTCGAGGTAACCGAAATCTCGCCCCGCGAATGCACGAAGCGCGGGGGCATCCAGTCTGTACTCGACGCCCTCGATCCCCACCACGGAACCGTATACGGCATCGGCGACGCCAGCAATGACGTCTCGCTGATGAACGCCGTCGATGTCGGTATCGCCATGGGCAATGCACCGGACTATCTCAAGGATAAGGCCGATTACGTGACCGACACCGTCGATCACGACGGTGTCGTTGCGGCGCTCGAGCATTTTAGGCTGATTTAGGCGCGCTCCATCAAACGCACGCCCGTTGTCCTAAATCGCCAAAACTGCCGCGCCAAACGCCCTAATGTGGCAATATGTTGTCTGCATATTGCATCAACGCAACCTCAGAAAGAATGCGAGAACCCGTGTCCAGTCCGTTTACCAGCTTTTTAGCCCAGCACTTTGACCAGATTAACGACTATCTGGCCACGTTCTTTGACGGACAGGCGACCTCTGCCGATATCGAGCGCTACCTGTACGCGCCGCTCTCGGCTTTTACGGCCAACGCCGGCAAGCGCCACCGCCCGCTTATCTGCATGCTCGCCGCAACCGCAGTGGGCGGTAGCTTTGAGAGCGCCCGCAGCGCCGCGGCAGCCATCGAGCATTTCCAGTCGGGCGCGCTGATCCACGACGACATCGCCGACAACGGACAGCTTCGTCGAGGCAAGCCCTGCATGCACCTTACCGAGGGCACGGGCCTTGCCATCAATTGCGGCGACCTGGCGCTCACCATGGTCACCAAGACGGTTCTCGACGACCCCACGCTGGAGTCCGACGTGAAGCTGCGCGTGCTCCACGAGCTTACCGAGATGATCGTCCGCACCATCGAGGGTCAAGCGCTCGACCTGGGTTGGGTCCGTGACGGGCGCTTTGATATCTCGGTTGATGACTACCTGGACATGGCGACGCACAAGACCGCGTTTTACAGCGGAGCCACGCCGCTTGCCGCCGGAGCCATTATCGGCGGCGGCAGCGATGAGCAAATCGAAGCGCTGCGCGCCTTTGGCCTACACACAGGCCTCGCCTTTCAGATTCAGGACGACCTGCTCAACCTTGTCGGCACTAAGGAAGCCGCCAACAAGGACTTCCGCACCGACATCACCGAGGGCAAGCGCACGCTTGTCGCCGTACACGCCCTCTCTGATGAGCGCCACCACGACGAGGTCGAGGCGATTCTTTCCTCAGGCACCGATGATCCCGCGCAGCTCGCACGCGCCGTGGAGATCTTCCAGGAGACCGGCTCCATCGATTACGCCCACACTTACGCGCTCGACCTGACCGCTAAGGCCAAAGCGGCCATCGAGAACGTTGAGCTTGATCCGCACGCACGCGAGCTGTTCCTCTCCATGGCAGATTTCTTTGTGGAGCGTCTTAACTAACGGGGGTTATAAAACCTGTCAGCAGCGTATTTAGGCACAACTTGCTACACTGTTGAGTGCATGTTTATGCATCCCTTTGCGTTGTCTATCCGACAGACGCTCAAATAGTACGAATGGTACGCCGAAAGGGGTTCGTTCATGGAACCTATTACAACGGGCATGCAAGGAGCAGCCGTCGAGGACGTGCAGTCTCGTCTCCTGCAGCTCGGCTACACGATTGATGCCGCCGAAGTCACCGACAAGTACTTTGGAGCCACCACTGAGCAGGCCGTCAGCACCTTCAGGCTCGACAGCGGCCTTGCTGCCGGTCATGCCGTCGATATCCCCTGCTGGAGCGCCCTTGTAGACGCTTCGTATAAGCTGGGCGACCGCACTCTCTATCTGCGCATGCCCAATTTCCATGGCGCCGATGTGCAGGCCCTGCAGCGCGCTCTCAACGTTTTGGGCTTTGCCTGTGGCGAAGACGACGGCTACTTTGGTCCGCATACCGAGGCCGCCCTGCAGCAGTTCCAGGAAAATGTCGGCCTGTTTGCCGACGGCATGGCCTTCCAGGACACCTACGCCTACATCAACCGCCTGCACCATGTGTGGGAGGGCAAGCCCTCGGTCACCGAAGCCGAGTCCCGCATCGGTTTTGCTCGCGCCGCCAACGTGCTCGAGCGCTTCCAGATTGCCGTTATCGGCGAGGACCCCATCGCACGCAGTGTTGCGTCGCGCATGTGGAATATCGCCACGGCAACGACCGACAACAGCGGCATGATGCTCTGCGACTCCGAGGTCCCAACCGACGTTGACCTGGTGCTCGAGATCGCAAGCGATGAGCTGCCCGCAGATGCAGCGCCGCGCGCCACGATCGCCCTCGCCGAGTGCCACAACCTGGCCCAGCGCATCCGCACTGCCAATGTCGCCGCGCAGCAGAAGCCGGCACGCATTCGCATTGAGCTCACGGGCATGACGCGCTACAACGGCACCTTCACGGCCAGCGACGCGCAGACACTCGCCGTACGCCTGCTCGATGGCGTTTGCGATGCCCTCGCAGATTAGGTAAACTAAACGAGTTGCTTTTGGGCAACACCACACATTGGGACGTAGTTCAACGGTAGAACTCCGGTTTTTGGTGCCGGCTGTTGGGGGTTCGAATCCCTCCGTCCCAGCCATTAAAATTGAGCGCCCTGAGCCCATAACGGCCCAGGGCGCTTTCTTGTGGGCATGCGGAGGGATTCGAACCCGCAAGGGTGCGGAGCTGAGGAAACGCGAAGGCGCCCCAAGCCCATTAGGACCAAGAGCGCCTAACATCAAGAAAATATCAGCCCAGTTCCGAAAAGCGAGCCGCATGCAACAACCAGGTAACCACAGGCCCCGGGAGAGCGGGGACACCGGCTTAGGTTTATCGCGAGTTCCGCACGAACAGGAGGCCACTTAACCTCGATGTTTTGGACGTGACAGCGAGAGGGGCCCTGGTATGGCAAGGTGACGTGAAACAAGGCGGCGCTGACCTTCTGGTCGCGCCGCCGAAGTTGAACGTCAGATTGCCGTGCCAGGGCCCCTCGCAGCGTCAAGAAGACCGCCGTTCGGTAGAACGGCGGAATCTAATTGTTCAGCATGCGGTCGAAGCTTCCCGAGTCGCCATCCCGATAGTCTGCGGTCATCAGAATCTCCTGCGGAATGCGCCCGCCCTCGCGCAGCACGTTGCGGAACTGCACGCGCGTAACCATGGGCAGATCCTTGATCGTCGCTGCCAGGTTCTGCGGCACACCCTGGTTGGCAGCCGCGGGCTCGCACTCTCCGCCGGCCTTCACGCGACGCTTATGCTCGGCGAGCATAGCGCGATACATGCCGGCATGCAGGCGAATCTCAACCACATTGGCATTGCGAGTCTGCTCGACGATGCGCGCGCCCTCGCGATCGATATCGCCCACGTAGTAGACGTAGTTAAAGCGATAGCCAATCTCGGCCAGATAATCATCCAGTGCGTGCGAGACGCTCGCTTTGCAGCCGCCGCCAAAAATCACGCCGCCCACTTTGATGCCAAAGAGCTTGGCATGTTTGCGTCCGCGCAGGAGCTTGACGATCTCGTCATAGGTATCCAGGTTCTCGACCATAATGAACGGCTTGTCGGCACCCAGCGTAAAGAAGCCCGTAAAGTGCACGGGGCGATTGGGGGCGACCTTGATCGCCTGCATGCTGATGCCCTTTTCGGTCATACGTCTGATCAGGCGCTCACCGTGCTTGCCGTCAAAAGCCTTCTCGTCGTTAAAGATCTGGTAGGCACGCTGGCGGCGCGAGGCAACCGGCGTATCGGCACCTCGGTTCTGCTCGATCCAAGCCTGGATGATTGCGATTTCCTCGGCAATCTTGCGGTTGGACATCTCGTTGTGCTGAGTGCGCTGCGGAGCCTTTTTGCCGTCCTTGCCCTCAACCTTTACGATCTGTGTCTGCTGCTCCTTGATCTTAGAGAGCGCCGTAGGCGTAGGGACAACTTTGAGCAGCTGCCTGCCTAAAACGCGGGCAAGGGCAAACGCCGAGACCTCGCCGTGGACTGCCGACTTGGGCTGCTGGGCAGCAGTATCTACTGCGGCAGACTCCGGCTTCTTCTGAGACTTGCGCTTAGAATCGCCTTGGGGATTGCGCTCGCGCTTCGGCATAGACGCCTGCTTCTGCGGACGATCGGACTTGCTCTCCTTCGCTGACTGGCGCTTAGGCTGCCCCGAAGAAACCTCGGCCTTCGCATCCTCGTTCTGCGGCGTGGTCTTCTCGGTTGCAGTCTCGGCATGGGAACTGCGGCCCCCACGATGGCGACGGCGGCGAGGCTTGCTCGACGCGCCCTGCTCCGTCTGCTCATCAGTAGGCTGCTGGCCCTTGGCCTCGGCATCAACCTCAAGCTGCGGCTCAACAGGCTTTTGCTCGCGAGCCACCGGCTCAACGGCCTTCTCGTCCTTCTCGCCCTGAGTGGTCGAAGCCGGTTCGCTCTTCTCCTGACGCCTTACGGGATACGCGCGCCCCGCAAAACCACGTCCGGGACGGCATGAACCCGGAGCCTTCTTGACCGGTTCATCGGACGCGTCAGCAGCCTCGACGGAATCCTGGACCTCGCATGCAATACCTCGCTGCTCGGCCTTAAAGTGGGCACCGCGGCGACGCTTGGGCTCCTGGATCTCAGCATGTTCTTGAGTGCGAGTCGGCTCCTGCATCCCGACGGGCTTTTCCTCGACGGCCTCGGCATCCGTCTCGCCCTTTTGAGCAACGGCGCGACGGAAGCGCTCCTGCTGGGCGCGGCGCTGCGCATCGCGCTTGCCACCCCCGCCAAAACCGCCGCGTCCTGCCTTGGCCGTAAAGGCACGCACGACGTTCTCATCGAGCAACTCATCGGTATCGACATGCCCACGCGGAGCAACTTCTTCCACAGCAGGCACGTCAGCGAAATCGTCGACGACAAAATCTTCGACGGACTCGGCAGGCTGCTCCTGGGCATCGCGGATCTCGGCATTGATGGTATAGAACGCCGGGCGCCCGTTAATGCCGCTACCCTCGATCTTGGTCACGATATTTGCCGCGATAAGCTCATCGCGCATCGCCTTGGTGTCGCACTCTTTATCGACGGAGCGGAAAATCTGCGCCAGCGCACTCGACTTAATCTTGAGCGCCTTGCGGCAAAGCAGGTCGTAGGCAACCAGCTTGGCACGCTCAGCAGAAAGCGACGTCTGGCTGCTCAGACGTTCAGCCAGGGCATCGACATTATTTTGGTTATCGGAATATACCGTCTTGGCCACGGGGCCCCTTTCATATGTACACATATACGTCTATATGGTACAACGCGCGCCCTTATCCACGCAAAACATCTGCGAGAACACTCGAGCGTCACCCGCTTTCGCATGAAAAAAAGACCGAGCCCGCGAAGTCGCGGACCCGATCTTTCCGAGTCATATGGATGGAACGGTTAGTCCATCAAGCTGACTAGGCCTTGGCGGCCTCGGCGTCAGCGGGAGCCTCGGCGGCAGCGGCGCGACCGTACTCGGCCTTGCCCATCTCGGACCACTCGGGCTCCTCATCAGGCATGGAGCCAGCCTCCTTGCCGAAGAACTCCTTGAGGCAGTTGACGGCGACGATGAGGCCCAGGACCATCAGCAGGACGGCAAAGACGAGCTGCAGGCCCTTGGTGGCGGCGACGGAGACGGCGGCCGTGGTGGCGGTAGCCGGGATGGTGCCGAAGAAGCCGTAAGCCTGGACGGCGGCCATGCAGCCCATGGCGCTCTGGACCAGCGAGGTGAAGGTGCAGCAGAGCAGGAAGGCGACGGGCACGTAGAGCATCCAGCCCTTGCGGCCGGTGCACTTGCAGAACACGGCGAGGGTGATCATGGTCATGCCGCCGAGCAGCTGGTTGGAAGCGCCAAAGAGCGGCCAGATGTTGGCATAGCCACCAAAAGCGAGGGCGAGACCAGGAAGCAGGGTAACGACCGTGGCGAACCAGGGGTTGCCGAGGACCTTCATGTAGCCGGCCTTGGACTCGATGGCCAGAGCATCGTTGGTCTGGGCAAAGAACTCGGAGAACGAGGTGCGGGCGATGCGGGCGACGGCGTCGAGCGAGGTCAGGGCCAGAGCGGAGACGTTCATGGTCATGAAGACGGTAGCGAGCGTGCCGTCAACACCGAAGGCCTGCATACCGCGGGAGATGCCAGCGGCGAAGATCTGGAACGGGGTGGAAGCGACACCGGCGTTGAGGGCGCCCGTACCGGCGGTGTTCATATCGGAGAACATGATGCCGGCAACGATGATGGCAAGGATGCCGACGAAGGACTCGACGATCATTGCGCCGTAACCGACCTTGACGGCGTCCTGCTCCTTCTCGACCTGCTTGGAAGAGGTGCCGGAAGAAACGAGGCTGTGGAAACCGGAGAGAGCACCGCAAGCGACGGAGACGAACAGGACCGGGAACATCATGCCGGAGGCAGTGGAGAAGCCGGTGAAGACCGGAGCGGTGATAGTAGCCTGACCGTTGACGCCCAGGACGACGATGCCGAGAACAGCACAGACGATCATGACGATCATCATGATCGAAGTGAGGTAGTCACGCGGGGTCTTGAGCATCTGGATGGGCATAGCGCCAGCGAAGACTAGGTAGACCATGACGACGGCGAACCACTGGAACTTATCCAGGTAGACCGGGAACTGCATACCGACGGCGAACATGAGAACCATGAGGACCACGCCGGTGACGAACTCGGCAGCACCGGTAAGGTTGAACTTCTTCTGGGCCCAACCAAAGGCGATAGCGACGAAGGTGAACAGGATGGAGATGGTACCAGCGCAGCCGGCGGCATAGGACTTGGTGAAGTCGATGGCACCGGTAGCAGCACCAGAAGCGTCAACGGCCGGGGTGAACATGAACGTCTTGCAAACCATGTCGGTGAAGGCGGCGATGACGATGATGCAGAACAGCCAGCAGAACAGCAGGAACAGGCGACGGCCGGTCTTGCCGATGTACTTCTCGATGAGCTGAGCGAGTGACTTGCCGTTGTTCTTCATCGAAGCGTACAGGGCACCAAAGTCGTGGACGGCACCAAAGAAGATGCCGCCGACGAGGACCCAGAGCACGACGGGCAGCCAGCCAAAGGCCATGGCGACGATCGTACCCGTGACAGGGCCAGCACCGCAGATCGAGCTGAACTGGTGCGAGAACGCGGTGAAGGCGGAGACGGGCGAGAAGCTCTTGCCGTCCTTCATGCGCTTGGCCGGCGTGAGGGCCTCTTTGTCAACGCCCCACTTGTTGGCCAGCCAGCGGCC
>CABUSE010000050.1 GCA_902494135.1 uncultured Collinsella sp.
CCCTACAACCCCCTAAAGCAGCCAACCTGACTGGTTTAAGGCGTATTGGAGCCAATTTTAATGAACATACTATAGGTTATGTTTATTATCTTCTTGAATGTAAATGCTATTCACTTAGCAACAGTACTCATATTTGGCATTTTTTGCCCACTGCCATATAACTAACACCCTATAGCAGACAAAAACAGGCCGCAGCCCATCGCTGCGGCCTGTTCGGAAGCAAAAGTGGGCGTTAAGCGCTGTAGCCCATCGCTTGCAGCACAAACATGACGACTGTCAGCACCGTAATCACGGCGATAGTCGCCCAAGTGAGCACGTTCCACACGCGGCCGTTGCGGTTGGCACCCATAATGTGGCGATCCGCCGCGATAACCACCTGGAATACCAAGACTACAGGCAGTAGCACGCCATTGATGACCTGTGAGGTCATCATAATCTGGAACAGATCGACGCCGGGCATAAGCACCAGCACGGCAGAGATACCGATGATGGCCGTAATGATGCCGCGGTAAACCGGGGCCTCGTCCCAGCTGCGGTCGGCACCGCGCTCCCAGCCAAATGCCTCGCAGATAGCGCTCGACGTAACGCCCGGCAGCACGCAGGCGGCCAAGAAGCTCGCCGCGACCAGGCCCGAGGCAAACAGTACCGTGGACCACTGACCCGCAATAGGCTCCAGCGCGCGGGCAGCATCGGCGGCATCGCTAATCTGAATACCCGCCGGGAACAGCACCGTACCGGTCGTGATGATAATGAAGCCGGCAATGACATCGGCGGCAAGCGAGCCGCTCACGGTATCGATGCGCTGCAGCACAATATCGTCCTCGCCCGCGTTCTTATCGACCACGTTGTTCTGCGCCAAGAAAATCATCCACGGCGCGATGGTGGTACCGATCGTTGCGACCACGAGCGACACGTAGTTGGGATCATTTTGAATGTTAGGCACGACCAGGTCGACCGCGACCTCGCCCCAGTTGGGGCCGGCCATAAACGCGGCGACGACGTAGGTCACGAACACGCAGCTTACCAGCAGCAAAATCTTCTCGATGCGCTGGAAACTGCCCGACATGGTAAGCATCCACACCAGCAGCGCCACGAGCGGCACCGAGATGCTCGCCGGCACGCCAAACAGAGCAAGGCCACTCGCGATACCCGCGAACTCCGAGATGGTCACCGCCGTGTTGGCGATCAACAGCGCCGCCATGGCCAACACGCTCTTGCGCACGCCAAAGCGCTCGCGAATGAGCGACGCCAGGCCCTTACCCGTGACGCATCCGCAGCGCGCCGCGGTCTCCTGCGTCACGATAAGCAGCACGGTCATGACGGGAAGCATCCAGAGCATCTTGTAGCCATAGCTGGCGCCCGCGCTGGAATACGTGGCGATGCCGCCGGCGTCATTGCCCGAAAGCGCCGCCAGAAGACCGGGGCCCATGGCGCCAAAGATGGCCGCGATGGTCAGCTTTTGCTTGGTGCTCGGCTTTTGCTTCGTATTCTGCACGCGACCACCTAACCCATGACCGACATGGTGAGCAGCACCGCAGCAGCGCAGTACGCTACGCACGAGATCATGACGGCAATAACGTTCATGGCGGTGCCCGACGTGTTGAGGTCGTGCTCATCGCGCCAGAACAGCACCATCAGGTAAATCACGGCGCTCATGTTGCCAACCAGGCAAATGATGGCGGCGATATTAAAGCACCCGGTAAAGAGTTGCTCCTCAAACATGGGCGCATCGGGGAACGCAGCGGTGCGCACCAGCTGGGCGCACAGATAGGTCACGAGTGACAGAATCAGGCCCATGCCCGTGCTCTGGAAGAAGAACCCCAGATACGGCTTGGGCTCGTCGTCGTGACCGTCATACTCCAAGAAGTAGTTCTTGACGAACGACACCATGCGCGAGGCAGCAAGCAGCACGAGCGGCATGGCGCACATGGGGAACACCACCAGATGCGCGGAGCCGAGCGCCGTCCCCAGCACCGTTGCCATGATGCACGAGGCAATGCCCCACACGACAACCCAGTACTGGCG
The DNA here is from genome assembly GCA_902494135.1 of uncultured Collinsella sp. Classification (GTDB taxonomy): domain Bacteria; phylum Actinomycetota; class Coriobacteriia; order Coriobacteriales; family Coriobacteriaceae; genus Collinsella. Next base: position 2,026 of record CABUSE010000050.1, read on the forward strand.
ATGCACAAACCAGCTGAGCACGTTCGTCGAGTCGTCCGACGCGCTATCGCCCGAGCCGACACCGGCGATCTGCAGGTCCTCCTGGTGCTCCTCGGCGATAACGTCCATGGCGTCGTCGAAGGTCACGATACCTAGGATGTGGCGGTTCTCGTCGCAGACAGGGATGGCAACCAGGTCGTACTTGGTCATCTCGTCCGTCACGTCTTCCTGGTCCTCGTCGGGCGACACATAGACCAGGTCGCGATAGGCCAGCTGTCCCAGCGTGGCATCGCGGTCAGCTACGATCAGCGTGCGCAGCGAAAGCACGCCCGTCAGCATGCCGCTCGGATCCTCGGTATAGACGTAGTAGACGCTCTCGAAGTCCTCGTCGAGCTCGCGAATCGCCTCGATGGCGTCACCGACCGTTGCCGTGGCGGGCAGGGAGACAAACTCCGAGGTCATGATGCGGCCGGCGGTGTTGTCCTCATACCCCAGCAGGTTACGAATCGCCTTCTCCTCCTTGACGCCCATCAGGCGCAGGAGCTTCTCGGCCTTCTCGTAATCGAGCTCGTCGATCAGGTCAGCTGCATCGTCCGGGTCCATCATGGCCAGCATCGACGATGCGTCCGTGTCGGACAGGCCCTCGAGCATCTCGGTCATAAGCTCGTCGTCATCGAACTCCGAGATGGCCTCGGCGGCTTGGGCAGTATCGAGCTGCGCAAACACCTGCGCACGTAGGCGCGGGTCGAGCTGCTCGATAATGTCGGCGATGTCGGCAGGATGCAGCTCGCCAAGCGTCTTGTGCGACACCGAGAGTTGAATGTTCTTGGTCGAGCGGTCGAGCAGGTCCATGTAGGACCAAGCGATGATGTCCTCACTGAGCGGCTTGCCCAGGTGCTTCATAAAGCCTTCGACGATATGCTCGAGCGCGGGGCTGATGGCGCGTAGCAGACCGCGGGCACCGACCTCGGCGCCCAGCAGACGCAGCTGATTTTCGCCCGACATGGAAAACTTGATGTCGTTTACACGCACGACCTTCATGCCCTGTGTGTCGACGATCTGCTTGTTGAGCACGTCGCGGGCAAGCAAGAGTTCGGTCGGCTGCAGGTACGAAAAACGGATTTCGGTGGCCGACGTCTTAAGGTGTACACCCGTCTCGTCGATACGATCGACCCATTTGCGCCAGCTGATCATAAACGGCGTCTTGCCGGGGCCGCGGAACGCGAGCGACGTCACGTGCGGAAAAACTTCGCCGGTAGCAATGCCAAAATCGTTGACCACGCCGAGCTTTTCGCCGTCGACGTCCAAGACCGGCAATTTGAGCATCTCACTCAGATAATTCAATGGTGCTCCCCATCATTATTCCCCCGGACGCGGCCGCGCGTGCGGCGTCCGGGGGCTTCTGGATATGTATACGCATGCGCGGGCGGCACGCCGCTCGACGCTTACACCCCGTGCATGCGCAAAAAGCACCTGCACGGGGTCATCGACTGTATGGTCGAGGTTTGGATTTCACCTGTAACCTTTCTCTTGACCCTCATTAACCGCAGTAACTATAGCATCAGCATCGCCCTGCGGCATCGAATTTATGCGCTGCACATTGCAGGCATACCAAACGCTGACGCATCCGTGACATAGCCATTGGGGACGTTCTTAAATGACTACTCAATGACTACTCCGTGGTGTCGTCGTCCTCGGCAAGCTGGGGGAACACGGCGTCCTTGGGCATGGTGACCTTCGTCAGCGAGGTGAGCTTTTTGCTCAGCGACGTGTCCGTCTTGACCAGGTCGCTGAGCGTCACGATCTTGTAGCCGTCGGCAATGAGGCCGTCGATAATCTGCGGCAGCGCCTCGAGCGTCTGCTCGGCGCATTCGTCTCTATCGGTGAGCAGCACGATATTGCCCGGCGTCACCGAATCGAGCACCGTCGAGACCTGCTCGTCGGCACCGTTGAGCAGCCAGTCGCCCGAGTCAATATTCCACGAGACCACGGCGGAGACCAGGTCCATCGCATCAATCCAGTTTTGTTCGTCAAAGGCAGCGTAGGGAGCACGCAGCAGCATCGTCTTCACGCCGGTCGCCGACTTAATCGCATCGGTGCCTTTCGTGATCTGTTCGCGTACCGCCTCACGGTCCTGACCCTTGAGCGAATCGTCGCTGTAGCTGTTGGATCCGATCTCGCACCCGGCGTCGACAATCGCCTTGGCCGTGGCAGGCGAGGCCTCGGCCGCATCGCCCGAAAGGAAGAACGTCGCGGTGACGCCCTTTTCCTTGAGCACCTGCAAGATCTGTTTGGTGGCGCCGCTCGGACCCTCGTCAAACGTCAGTGCCACGTACTTTTTGTTGCCCTTGGGCGCCACGCTGGCGCACGCAACAACGCAATCGGTGGCGGGCACAACCTCCCCGCGGTCTTGCGTCTTGCCTGACTGCTCACCAACCCACACCTCGGATCGGCCCTGGACACCCCATGTCTGCACATACTCGATAGCGCCCGTGCCCTCGACCTTGAGCTTGGGCTCGATAACCGTAGCCTGAACCTCGTGCTTCTCGTAAGTGTTACGGCCATCCTTGACCGTCACCTTCTCGCCGCCCTCGAGTTCGCGGCTATCCCATTTGCCCTGCTTCACGCGCTTGCCGTCGACCTTCACCGACAGCTTTTCGCCCCCATGGCGCTTGAGCACGCTGTCATCGACGGCCAGCAGGTCGCCTGCGTCGTAGGTGTCAGTCAACTCCTGGTCGTCGATGAGATTCTGCAGCGTAGAGCCCACACGTACCGCGGTCTTCTGGCCGTTGAGCTCCACGTCCACACTGCGGTTGACGTAGCCCACGACGGCAGCGATAAACAGCACGAGCGCGCAACCCACGGCGATGAGCGCGTAGGGCAGGCGAGACGAACGACGGGGCGTACGGCTGTTGCCGATGCGCGCACTGCGGTCGCTAAAGCCGCGGCTATGGTTGAGATACATCGCGCCGGGCTTACGGTGACGCTTGCGCTGACCGCTGGGCAGCTGCCCCAGATCGCGGCGCGCCGTCGGACGCTCACCCGAACGCCCGTTTAATTTGGATCCGTTTTGGCGCATGTGCCCTCCCCCATAAACACAGCAAGCCGGAGCAACAGGTCTCCGGCTTGCCTCCCATCATTTGGTACGTCGCTATTTTGTAGCTTTTGACGAGCCTCCGCTCGCCTTTTGGTATTCGTCCTTAAAGGCCTTGAACATGCCACGCGTCTTGCCGAGCTGCTTGCCCAGTGCGCGACTGCCCTTGTCCACGGCAACCGATCCCTTGTCGTCGAGCACCTTGGCGCCCTTTTTGACCTTGTCGCCCACCACGACGCTGGCCTCGGCGGCCTTGGCAGCCGCACCGCCCGAATACCCGAGCGACTTGACCTCGTCCGAGACGACCATCGCGCCGTTCTCGTAGCCGCGCAGCATCGTCGGCGGCACCTGCGTGTCACCAACCAAAACACTCGAAGCAGCACCGGCGGTCACATAGAATGCCTGCACGATGCCCGAGCGTGGCTTGAACTCAACGTCCGAGCAATAGCCCACGACGTCGCCCGATTCCGTGCGCACGTCCATACCGACCCAGATGATGCAATCGTCCAGGTTGATGTCGAGGCGCTTGGCGGCGGCGGCATCGTACGTGTCCTTGACGTCATCGACCGCAATGGCGCCCTCGTAGACACCAATGGCGTCGAGCGCTACGAATCGGTCGGGACGCTCGATCATGCCCGCGATATCGGACTGGCGGACCATAAAGCCGACCACGCGCGTACCGCCCGGGGTAAAGACCGGAAAGTGAATCTTTCCGAGCTTTTTAGGGCTGCGCGGCGTGCCGTCCTTTTTGGTGCGCTTGTCCTCGGTAGGCTTGCGATAGATCTTGGCGCCGACAAAATCCCCGGCGCGCATTATGCCTCGGTCGAGGGCTCCGCTGCCTCGGTATCAGCCTCGACGGCGTTCTCGACCACGACGTCGGCGGCAGGCGTCACGTTGCCGCCCGAAATGGCGTCGTTGAGCTGCTCGCGCAGCTGGTCCATGCGCTCGCGGGCCAGGTCGACCTTGGCGCGCAGGTCGTCGGTCTTGGCGTCGACCATCGGGCCAAAGTCATTCACCGCAGCACGGGCCTCCTCGGCGCTGTGCTCGTAGGTGTCGCGCATATTGTCCCAGGCGTCGTTGGCGATATCGGCAGCCATGGCGCGGGTCTCGGCGCCCGAGCGCGGGGCCAGAGCAACGCCGACAATAGCGCCGGCAGCGGCACCAAAAAGTGCGCCGGAGACAAAGCTGAAAGTCTTACCCATGATCATTCCTCTCCTGCGGGCACGTCGGTGCCCACCGTTTGAATGCTGTCCATTATACCCGCAGCGCATCACTTGCCGCTCCGCTCATCTGCGTACGGCAAAGGCGCAGGTATGTGATGGTGATAAACGCCTAGGCCTACTCCTGGGGCATAGCCGGCATGGCCACCGTGGCACCCGGGTCCTCGCCGGCGCCGTCCACGAGCGGCAGACCGCCCTCATGCGCAGGTCCTGCCGGAACCGTCGCCGCACCGCCAAAGACGGCAGCGGAGGCCTCGTGGTTCTCGGCAACCGCACCCTCGGTATCAATCGCCACCTGGGGCTCGTCGTCAAAGTTGGGGACGCCCTGGGGCTCGGTGGGAACGGGCCCGGCGGTCGCATCGGCAACGGGCTCGGCGTCGACCGGCACATCGCCCTCGTCAGCGCCCTCGTCCTCGGCAGCATCTTCGCCGTTCGCAGCGGCGACGGCCTCGTGAGGATCCTTGCCCTCGGCCTCGGCGCGCATGCCCAGCACCAGGTTGCGCAGGCCCGCGACCGTGCCTTCCACGTCAGGGGCAGGCTGGTCGGCGTGCAGATAGGCCCAGTCCATCATAAAGGTGGCCGAAGACAGCGCGCCGATGGCCAGCGCGTCGTCGGGGCACGAAAGCTCAACCTCAAAGACGCGCTCGTCGTGCTCGCTTACGCGCGTGCGGCCGCACGAGATGCTACCGGCAAGACCGGTCTCGTTCATGAGCTCGACCGTCACGTGCTCCAGCAGATGGCAGAGCTCGGTCTGACCCATGCAGTCCTGGAACTCGCGGCCGGAATCGCCCAGGCACAGGTGCTTGGCAATCGCGGGCACCAGGTAGTACACGCGCGCCGTGGCCTCGATGTCCTCCGAGGTCATGAGCGGCATGCCGGGGTTCACCAGCACGTGCGCGCAGATCTTGTCCTCGCTGACGGTGACCTTAAGGATGTTGAACAGGCCTGCCATAACTCTCCCCTACTCTTCCTTGTCCTACTCGTCGCCGTCGTGCGGATTCGCGGAACCCGCACCCGACGTCGTCGGCTCGTCTACCGAAGACTCGGAATCCTTCTTATCGGTTTCGGCCGGAGCGATCACGCGAATGAGCGAGATGCGCTGGCCACGCATCGACTGCACTTTAAACTTGTACCCCGCGACCTCAAACACCTCTCCGATGTCGGGCACCGAGTCGCAAAGCTCCAAAATCCAGCCGGCGATGGTCTCATAATCATCGCTTTCCTCGAGCGGCCAACCAAGCTCAATCGCGTCATCGCACGAAAAACGCCCATCAACGAGCCACTCGCGGCGCGAAAGGCGCGTGAGATACTTGTTGTCGGGGTCGAACTCGTCCTCGATCTCGCCGACGATCTCCTCGACGATGTCCTCGATGGTGATGATGCCGGCCGTGCCGCCGTACTCGTCCACGACCACCACGATCTGGTCGTGCGAGGTCTGCATCTCGGACAGCAGCGGCAGGATGTCCTTGGTGTCGGGCACAAAGGTGGCGTCGCGCAAAAAGCCGGCGATGGGTTGGTCGCCCTTGCCGTCGAGCGCGGGCTGAATCAGGTCCTTGATGTGCGCGATGCCGGCGACGTTGTCGGGATCCTCGTGATAGACGGGGATGCGGCTAAAGCCGGTCTGGCGCATGGTGGACAGCACATCGGCGACCGTCTCGTCGTCCTCGCACATGGTGGTGTCCACGCGCGGCACCATGACCTCGCGGGCAACGGTGTCGCCCAGGTCGAAGATCTCGTGGATCATGCGCTTTTCCTCGTCGAGCAGGTCGTCCTGCTCCGAGACCATGTACTTGATCTCTTCTTCCGAGACGTTCTGGCGGTCGTCGGCACTCTTGATGCGCAGGATACGGGCCAGGCCATCGGAGCAAGCACCAGTTAGCCACACGAGCGGACGGGCGATCTTTTGGAAAAACGACAACGGCCCCACAACCTGCTTGGACACGCCTTCGGCGTTGGCCAGGCCGATGCGCTTGGGCACAAGCTCGCCGATCACAATGGACACGAAGGCGACCGCGACGGTGATGATGACCGGCGCCAGGCCGCGCGCGATGGCGGAGAGCGGCGCGATGCCAAAGCTCATGAGCCACGTGGCGAGCGGGTCTGACAGACTCGTCGAGGCGACGGCGGACGAGGCGAAGCCCACGAGTGTGATGGCGACCTGGATGGTGGCGAGCAGCTGGTCGGAGTCGGCAGCCAGCTTAATGGCACGCTCGGCGCGCTTGTCGCCTTCCTCGGCCTCATGCTCCAGCACGGCGCGCTTGGCCGTGGTGAGCGCCATCTCGGACATAGAGAAGTAGCCGTTGATGAGGGTCAAAACGAGGGTGGTGATAAGGGAGATGGTTATGTCCATCGGGAGTTTCTCGAACCTCCAAGATTCGGGACGTCGGATTAAAACGTTGGTGGCGGATACGGCAATTGCACTGGCGACCGAGCGGGGGCACGGGCGCTGGCGTGGTCGCTAGATTACGAAGAGGATCACCGCCATGAACTGGAAGATGCTGCCGGCGAGCACCCACAGGTGAAACACGCTGTGCAGATAGCGCACGTTTTTGGCGATATAGAACGGCACGC
>CABUSE010000051.1 GCA_902494135.1 uncultured Collinsella sp.
ATCGTGCAGATCCCGGGTTCGTCGGGCATGTACCCCATCGAGATGATGCCCGGCTTCTTCCAGTGGCTGCACCCGCTGCTGCCCTTTACCTACGGCATCAATCTGCTGCGCGAGACGGTCGGCGGCATGTATTCGTTCAACTACCTGTTTAACCTGTGCATTCTGGGCGTGTTCTTGATCGTGGCGCTCTTTATCGGCCTGCAGCTGCGTCCGCTGCTGCTCAACCTTAACCTGCTCTTTGATAAACAGCTCTCCACGACCGGTATGATGATTTGCGAGTCCAACGACCTGCCGCGCCAGCGCTACTCGCTGCGCACGGCCATGCGCGTCATGCTCGATTCCGATTCGTACCGTCGCGAACTGCTCGATCATGCGGTCGCCTTTGAACATCGCTACCCGTACTACATCAAGGGCGGTTTTGCCGCCGTGGTGGGCGTTCAGGTCCTGCTCTTTGTCCTGTCGACGGTTCTCGATATCGACAATAACGGCAAGATCATCCTGCTTGTCATTTGGATCATCTCGGTTATTGCCATCTGCGGCTGGCTTATCAATATCGAATATATCCGAGCGAGCCTCAATACCCAGATGCGCATCTCGGCGCTTTCGGATGAGGACCTGCGTCGCGAGATGCGCGAGCACACGGCCGCCATTCCTGCCGCTCGTCGCATGTTTGGCCTCAACGCCAGCGAGCGTGGTGCCAAGGGCGGCGATCAGTCCACGGGCCGCTTGCCGCATATCGGCTCGCACCATAAATCTCAGGGCAGCGACAGCACAGCCACAAATGATGGAGATACCACCGCGCTTGGCAAGCACTCCAAAGGAGGTGAGGCATAAATGAAGAACATCCTGCATCTGTTTAAGCGCGATGTCCAAAACGTGTCTCGCTCCGTGATCGGCTTGGTTGTCGTGATGGGCCTCATTATCGTACCGTGTCTGTACGCGTGGTTTAACATCGCCGGCAGCTGGGATCCGTACGGCAACACCGGCAATCTTAAGATCGCCGTGGTCAACACCGATGAGGGTTACGAGAGCGATTTGATCCCCGTCGAGGTTAACGTGGGCGAAAACGTGACCGCCACCCTACGCGGCAACGAGAGCTTCGATTGGGTTGTGCTCAACAATCGCGAAAAGGCTATCGAGGGCGTTAAGTCGGGCGCGTACTATGCTGCCGTCGTTATCCCCAAAACGTTTAGCGCTGACATGATGACGCTTTTCTCGACCGACGTGAAGCATGCCGATATCGAGTTCTACGAGAATCAGAAGGCCAACGCCATTGCGCAGATCGTGACCGAGAAGGGTTCGAGCGCCGTCCAGAGCCAGGTTAACAAAACTTTTACCGAGACCATTACGACGATCGGTCTTAAGACGGTGTCCAGCCTGCTCGATTACATGAGCACCGACCAGGTGGGTAACTTTATCGCCAACCTGTCCTCGACGCTCGGCGATTCGATTGAGGACCTGCGAGACGTTCGGGCAAATGCTTCGTCGCTGGCGGGCATTTTGAGCTCCACGTCCGATTCGCTGACGTCGGCGAGCGGCATGCTCAAGCAGACGGGCACGGTCGATGAGTCAACGAAGCAGCTGACGGAGCATGTCAAGAGCGGTATTAGCGATTCCAAGGAAGCGCTGAAGGACGCCAACGACGCCATCAATGCCGCGATTGACGGAAGCGCGGGCTCGTTTGACAACGTGTCCGCCGAGCTTGCGAAGGCATTTGATGCCGCGAATCAACATGTCGACCTTACAGTGTCCCAGCTCAACGATGCCGCGGCGGCGCTCAACACGCGTGCCGACGATATCGACGCCACGGCCGACCAGCTCCGCGGCTTTGCCGATCAGGTGACTGACGAAAAACTCCAGGACAGCCTCAAGTCTGTGGCAACATCGCTGAGCAGGATTGCTGTGGAGTATCGCAACAACGCCAAGGACTTGACGGCCACCGCGAAGTCTCTCTCTGACAGCATGGCAGAGGTTAATAAGTCGCGTGCCGAGGTCGATCAGGCAATCGCGGATGCCAAGGCTGGTATCTCGGGCGCCAAGACTGACTACGACTCTACGTTTTCGGCCAAGGCAAAGGAGCTCAAGAAGACCATCTCGGGCGTTTTGGATTCGCTGAACGGTATTTCGAACGATCTGGATAGTGCTGTTGCTGGCCTGACCGACGCATCCGGTTCGCTGGCAAAGGGCCTCTCCAAAGCTGCAAAGCTGGTCAACAAGGCTTCTGATCAGCTGGGCGAGGCGTCGGACAAGATCAGTGCGTTTAAGGACGAGCTCGACGGCGCCTTGATGTCGGATGACCTCGCTACGATCAAGACGATGATCGGCAATGATCCCGAGGGTCTGGCCGTGTCGCTTTCCGGCCCCGTCGCGCTCGATCGCAAGCCGGTCTATCCGATCCGCAACTACGGTTCGGCCATGGCACCGTTCTACACGATTCTGTCGCTCTGGGTGGGCTCGATTGTGCTGGCGGCCATGATGAAGGTCTCGGTTGACGATGAGCTTATCAACGAGCTCATCCCCGTGCGCCTGCACGAGATCTACCTGGGCCGCTACCTGTTCTTTGGCGGTCTGGCCCTGCTGCAGGCAACGCTCGTGTGTGCGGGCGACATCCTGTTCTTTGGCATCCAGTGCGACGACCCGCTGCAGTTTGTGCTGGCGGGCTGGGTCGCGAGTCTCGTGTTCTCCAATATCGTCTACACGCTTACGGTTTCGTTTGGCGATATCGGCAAGGCGCTCGCCGTCGTGCTGCTGGTCATGCAGGTCGGCGGTTCGGGCGGCACGTTCCCCATCGAGATGACCGGCCCCGTGTTCCAGGCGATCTATCCGTTCCTGCCGTTCACCCACGGCATCAACGCCATGCATGCCGCCATGGCCGGTGCGTACCACATGGAGTACTGGATTGAGCTAGGCATTCTGGCGAGCTATCTGATTCCGTCGCTGGCACTGGGCGTCGTCTTCCGCCGCCCGGTCATCAAAGCCAACGACTGGATCATCGAAAAACTGGAGTCAACCAAATTGATTTAGTTCAGCAACGTAAACGCCGTCGGAACATCGAGATCTTCCAACCCGATGCTTTAGCGTAGTGAATTGCACGGGCTGCTTGGTTGTTGCTACAGTAGCGGGGCGTGCCGGGGGTCCGGTGCGCCCTGCTTTTATTTGACCATGAGGCGGCACGCAGCCATGCGCGTGCGGACACCACGCCCAGATTGAGCGCGAGGATGCCCTATGGCCCAGCATGCCACTGACAATATCGAAATGATGCCCGATAGCCCTGTTGCTCGCGAGGACCTGGGCGCGGGCGGCACCTCCCGCGGCGCCGGCGCTCGCTCGCCGCTGTTCTGGAAAGTCCTGCTGCTTTCGGTGGCAGTCGTCTGGGGCTACTCCTTTACGACCATGAAGGACGCGCTCGACACCATTCCGGTGTTCGAACTGCTCTACGTGCGCTTTCTGCCTGCGGCGTTGGTCATGTTTTTCATCTTCCACAAGCGCATCATCGCGCACCTCAACGCCCGCAACCTTATCGTCGGACTTGGCATGGGCGCACTTATGTGGGCCGCCTACGCCCTGCAGACAGTCGGTCTGGCGCACACCACGGCGGGCAAGAATGCTTTTTTGACGGGCACGTATTGCATCGTTGTGCCGTTCGCGAGCTATTTTCTGAGCGGCGAAAAACTCACCCGCTATAACCTGGGCGCGGCGCTGCTGTGCTTGGCGGGCATTGGCTTGGTGGCGCTCGATAGCGTTGAATTCAACATCGGTGATGTCATTACGCTGGCGGGTGCGGTCTTTTTCGCCATCCAGATGGCGGTGACTGCCAAGTACGGTCGCAAAATGGACATCAACGTCATCACGTTTTGGATGTTTGTGGGCAACGGCGTGCTGAGCCTGGCAACGTCGCTGCTATTCGAGACCCAAGCGCCTCTGTCCGTGTGGACGCCGAGCTTTATCAGCGCGATGGCGTTTCTATCGGTGGGCTGTACGTGTGTGGCTCTGCTCATCCAAAACGTCGGCCTGGCGCATGTCCCGGCCTCAGCGGGCTCGCTGCTCCTTTCGATGGAGTCGCCTTCGGGTGTGCTGTTCTCGGTGCTGCTGATGGGGGAGGCGCTCACCTCGCGCCTGCTCGCCGGCTTCGCGCTCATCTTTCTTTCGATTATCTTGAGCGAGACGCATTTCGATTTTTTGCGTCGAAAGCCGCGTCCGCAATTGTAAACAATTTGTTGCGCCGCCTCCCGGGGCGGCATTTTTTATGCGTCGCCCTTAAAGTAGTACCTTGCACTTTACGCTATCAAAGTGCTTGCTGCAAAAACGTTACTGGAGGGCATCTATGGCACCAGCACTGTCCGATCTTCAACCGCAATCAGCGCCCAAGGCCACCGCGGCGGCGCAGACCGCTATCGGTGACGGTCTTGTTGCAGAAGCTCAGGCTTTTGCAGACGAGCTCGCTGCGTGGCGACACGATTTACATCAGATGCCCGAGCTGGGTAATAGCCTCCCGCAGACCTCTACGTATATCCAAGCGCGCCTGACCGAGATGGACATCCCATTTGCTACGCTCGTCGATGGTTCCTGCGTTGTGGGCCTTGTCGGCGCCGGTGCCGCCGCGGCCCAAGGCAATGGCATCTGCACGAATGAGCAGGCCGGTACGGTCATCATGCTGCGTGGCGACATGGACGCCCTGCCCGTTGCCGAGGAATCCGGCGAGCCCTTTGCATCCACCAACGGCTGCATGCACGCTTGCGGTCACGATATGCACGCGACGGCGCTGCTTGGTGCGGCTCGTATGCTCAAAGCGCGCGAGGCAGAGCTTGTTGATGCCAACGCTACGGTTAAGTTGCTGTTCCAGCCGGGCGAGGAAACCTTTGAGGGTGCCCGCGCCGCCATCGCCGACGGTCTGCTGCAGAACCCGCGCCCTCAGGCGGCCTTCGCCATGCATGTCAACAGCCAGTCGCCGCTTGGCCTGGTGCTCTACGGCAGCCCGGCGCTCTCGGGCGTGTACGGTTTCCGCATCACGCTCCAGGGCAAGGGCGGCCACGGTTCCAGCCCCGAGATCTGCATCGACCCCATTACGGCCGGCGTCCATGTGCACCTGGCGCTCCAGGAGCTCATCTCCCGCGAGGTGCCGGCGGCCAAGGAAGTCGCACTTACCGTTGGTAAGTTTGCTAGCGGCTTGGCGGCCAACGTCATCCCCGACACCTGCGTGCTCGAGGGAACGCTGCGTGGCTTCGATGTCGAGCTCATAGCTCACCTAAAGACCCGCATCGCGGAGGTCGTTAACGGCGTTGCCGCAACATATCGTACGCCGGCGACCATCGAGACGCTTTCGGATGTTCCGCCGCTTGTACTCGACAGCGATATGACTCAGGCGTCGCTTGGCTACGTGGGCGCAGTGCTGCCCAAGGCGGCTTTCTTGCCGCTTTTCCATGCCATGGCGAGTGAGGACTTTGCGCTTATCTCGAGCGAGATTCCGAGTGCGTACTTTACCGTGGGCGCGGCCGTAACCGACACGGACGAACGCTTTGCCCAGCACCATCCCAAGGCACGTTTTAACGATGCCGAGCTGCCGCTCGGCGCCGCGGCCTATACCGCCGTCGCTTTGGGCTATATCGCCGACCACCGGTAGCACCCAACCTTGCCTTTCAAGCCTGCGGGCATGGCCGTAAGGCCTATGCCCTTGTCTTTCAAGGCAATCTTGGGCACTACCGGCCCCTGCGCCGGCTATTCGTTTGTTAAATAAGGAGCAGTATGCCCCAGCAGCGTAAGTTCTTCCCCGGCTGGCTCGTGGTGGCCTCCGGCTTCGTGATCATGGCCACGTGCTACACGATTTTCGTCAACTGCATGAGCCTATTCCAGCCGCTGATCGTCAGCGACCTGGGCATTTCCCTTGCGCAGTACAACATCTCCAATGCCATCTCCACCGTAGTGAGCGTCGTGGGTTCGCTCGTTATCGGCCATGTTGCCGATAAGGTGAGTGGCCGCGTATTGGGCTCGCTCACCGTTATCGCTACCTCGGCGGTGCTTGCTGGCATGAGCTTTGTCGGTGAGCTGTGGCAGGTCTACGTGCTCTTTGCCGTTTCGGGCTGCTTCGCTGTGGCCTCGACCCGCCTGCTCATCAGCCTTGTGACCGCCAACTGGTTTACGGCCAAGCGCGGCCTTGCCATTTCCATCGCACTTTCGGGTTCGGGCTTTGGCGGCGCCATTCTCTCGCCGATCGTGAGCTCTCTTATCGTGAGTGTGGGCTGGCGCTCTGCGTTCCTGGTACTCGCTGCCGTCTGCATGGTGGCGGCACTGCCCATCACGGCTTACTCCTTCCGCACCAAGCCTTCCGAGATCGGCCTTAAGCCGCTCGGCGAGAACCCGGGCGATCCGTCCGTCTCGACGGCTGGCGACAAGGACGAGCACACGGCGCCCGAGGTTAGCGTCGGCTGGTCTCGTATCAAGAAGAGCCCGGCGTTTTGGCTGCTCGTCGTCGCCTTCCTCTTTATGGGTCTCGTTAACGGCGCCATCTTGCCCAACCAGGTCACCAACATGACGAGTGTTACCGTCAACGGCGCCAAGATCGTCACGGGCGGCCACGATCCCATGTGGGCAGGTACCGTGCTTTCGTCCTACATGGTCACCGTCGTTATCGCCAAGATTTCGCTCGGTGCGATCTATGACCGCTTTGGTCTGCGCTTTGGCAATATCCTTGGCTCCATTGCGTGCATTATCGCCTGCGTCGCCCTGTGCTTCCCCGCGACCGATCTTGGTCCCATCGTGGCTGCCGTGAGCTTTGGTGTCGGAACGTGCATGGGCACTATCACGCCTACCATTGCCGCGTCCAAGCAGTTTGGCATGGCCGACCTCGGCAAGGTCACGGGCACCATTACCTCGCTCGAGATGGTCGGCGGCACCGTGGGCGCTATTGTCTCGGGCGTGCTGTTCGATGCCACGGGCTCCTTTGCGAGCGCCTGGATTGTGTGCCTGGCGTGCTCCGTGGTCATGCTCGTGTTCCTGCTGGCATCCGAGCCCATCGCCGCCAAGCTGCGCGCGAGCGTGGCGGGGGAGTAGGTAGGCCAAAGCGCATCGCCGCTTGTCCGCTTCGTCCGCGGCGGCGCGTCTGGCCGAACGAGTCCCCATACCCTCGTTCGGTCAGGCGCGCCGCCGCGTTGCTGCTTTGTGCCGTATAATGTCCACTACCTATGACGCGATACAAAAGAAAGGTGTTTGCCCATGCAGGCACAGAAGGCGGAGGGAACCCGCGACCTTATCGGCGCCGAGATGCGCGCCTGGCAAAAGATGCAGCAGATTGCGGCCGGCGTGTTCGAGCCGTTTGGTTTTAAACCCATCGAGACGCCCGCGATCGAGCAGGTTGACGTGTTTGTCCACGGTATCGGCCAGTCGACCGACGTCGTGCGCAAGGAAATGTTCCGCGTGTTCAGCGGTGCCAACCTGGAGCGCGTCTTTACCGAGGGCACCGACACCAAACTCAAGCCCAAGCAGCGCCTGGCACTTCGCCCCGAGGGCACGGCCGGCGTGGTGCGCGCCGTCGTCGAGAACAATCTGGTGCCCCAGGGCTCCACGCCGTTTAAGGCTTACTACGCCGAGGCCATGTTCCGCGGCGAGCGTCCCCAGAAGGGCCGCCTGCGCCAGTTCCACCAGGTGGGCATCGAGTGGCTCGGCGCTCCCGATCCGGCGGCAGACGCCGAGTGCATCATCATGCTCATGGAGTTCTACAAGCGCCTGGGCTTCGATCTTTCCAAGCTTCGTCTGCTCATCAACTCGATGGGTGACGCCCAGTGCCGTCCGGCTTACCGCGAGCAGGTCAAGCAGTTCATCCTCGATCACGCAGACGAGATGTGTGACGAGTGCCGCGAGCGCGCCGAGCTCAACCCGCTGCGCGCCTTCGACTGCAAGAACGACCATTGCCGTGAGATCATGGCCGACGCCCCGCTGATGGGCGACAACCTGTGCGACGAGTGCCGCGAGCACTACGAGCAGGTCAAGCGCTATTTGGATACCGCCGGTATCGAGTATGTCGAGGATCCCACCTTGGTGCGCGGCCTGGACTACTACACCCGTACTGTCTTTGAGGTCGAGGCCCCTGGCGCCGGCGTCGGCTCCATCGGCGGCGGCGGCCGCTACGACGGCCTGGTCGAGCTCGAGGGTGGCAAGCCCACGGCAGGCGTCGGCTTTGCCGTCGGTTTTGAGCGCGCCCTGCTGGCCCTGCAGGCCTTTGGCAGCGATCTGGGTGCCGAGGAGGCCCCGTGCGTCTATGTCGCCAACGCAGGCAAGGAGCTGCGCCAGAACGTCTTTGCCATTACGCAGGAGCTTCGCGCCGCAGGCATCGTGACCGAGGCCGACTATCAGGGCCGTTCGCTCAAAGCCCAGTTTAAGCAGGCCGATAAGGTGGGCGCCAAGCTCATCCTGGTCCTGGGCGGCGACGAGCTTGCCGCCGGCAAGGTCAAGGTGCGCGACATGGAGAGCCACGAAGAGGTTCTTGCCGATCTGGCCAACGTCGTCGAGGCGGTTCGCGAGCGTCTGTAGCGCATGATTTTTGAGCTGCGGACCCGCTAACATGTCCCGCTCGCGACGAGCTATTGTTACGGGGGTGTTTCGCATTTATGCGGAATGCCCTCGTTTGCATATGCCGCCCACCGAGAAATACGACCATTTGGGGCAAAAACCCTTGCAATGCAGAAAATACTTTTGTGTGGTAAAGCGCAATCAGTGTCGAAAGTATTTCTCAAGCGCCTATAATGAATACCGCATGTTACGTGCATAGAAGGAGGAATGGGAGGAAACGTGGCTGAGAACCTAAGCAACCAGTCTGTACCCGAAGCCGCGGCGCGCGTCG
>CABUSE010000052.1 GCA_902494135.1 uncultured Collinsella sp.
GTGAGCGGCGAGGGGTCGCCCAGAGCATTGAAGTACGAGACGTTTTGGGCAATCTGCCACCAGTTGTTGAAGAACAACAGCGACGGCAGGATGTCGGGGCGCATCTTGGTGAGCATCACGTGGTTGAAGACGGTGCACAGAGCACAGGTCACCACCACGACGGTCACCACGGCGGGGACCAGGCGACGGATGCGGCGGATCCAGAAGCTCTTGAGGTCGATGCGGCCGGTCTTAGCGACTTCGTTGAGCAGCAAGCGCGTGATCAGATAGCCCGAAAGCACAAAGAAGATCGTGACGCCGAGCAGGCCGCCCTGAGCCCACGTGAGGTTAAGGTGATAGAGCACCACCGCGACGACGGCGAGCGTACGCAGGCCGTCGAGTGCAGGGATGTAGCGGGACTTGGGGCGAGCAGGCGTCTGCTCCGCGGCGGGAGTGTTGGCGCGGCCCGCGTTGTTGGCAGAAGCGCGATGGGGGCTCGTGGTGCGTCGCGGCTCGTTGGCACGGCGTTCGCTCTTCACGCGTTCGTGCGGCGCCGGCTCGTTGCCCGTGCGGCGTCG
Source organism: uncultured Collinsella sp. (assembly GCA_902494135.1). GTDB lineage: Bacteria > Actinomycetota > Coriobacteriia > Coriobacteriales > Coriobacteriaceae > Collinsella. The sequence continues at coordinate 558 of CABUSE010000052.1, forward strand.
ACCGCGCGAGCCCGATTGCGAGAATTGTTCCATAAAACATCATCCAATGACGAGAATAATCAGCACGTATTCATTGTAGCTGCCTGCTCCTGTGAATGCTTGCTGCTGGCGCAACCTCAAGCGCGCGTCCACATCCAAGTGAACTAAAGTTATAGGGGGTGCGAGAGTGCACGATCGACGGCCGACGGTGGGCATAAGGCCCGCAGATGAGGAGGTTTCCATGGCAGATCGCGGCATCGTTGCGGTGTTCGGCAGCATGAACATGGACCTTTCGGTGGCGTGCGAGCGCATACCGCGTGCGGGCGAGACCGTCGGCGGCAGCGGGTTTATCACCAACGCCGGCGGCAAGGGCGCCAATCAGGCCGTAGCTGCCGCGCGTATGGGCGCGTGCACGCACATGATCGGCGCGGTCGGTCGCGACGCGTTCGGCGCATCGCTCGTGGTGGGGCTCCAAGACACCGGCGTGGACTGTGACTTTGTAGTGCATCGCGATGACGTGGAGACGGGAACGGCGACCATCATTCGCTGCGAGGGCGACAACCGCATCGTACTGTCACCGGGCGCCAACCATGCGCTTGCGGGCGCGGACGTTGCCCGCGCGCTGAGGCGTCTGGTGGCCCATGAGCTCGACGGCGACGCCAGCGAGATTGCCCCGGCTGCCGGAAGCGTCTTTATCGCCCAGGGCGAATGTGACCTTGCGGCGACGGCCGAGGCGCTTGTTTGTGCTCACGAGCTGGGGTTCTATACGGTCTTTAATCCAGCGCCTGCCTGCGAGCTGCCTGCGGAGGTCTGGCCTGCGGTCGACCTGGTCTGCCCCAACGAGACCGAGTGCCAGGTTCTGACGGGCATTCTGCCCACGGATGATGCAAGCTGCGTCGCGGCGCTCAATGCGCTGCTCGACAAGGGTGCCGGGGCTGCGGTCATCACGTTGGGCGGTGCCGGCTCGGTTACGCTCGGCGATGGCGGTGAGCTGCTGCGCATGCCGGCACTTTCGAGTACGGTAGTCGATACCACGGCCGCCGGCGATACGTTTATCGGCGCGTTGGCGGCGGCTCGCCTAGAGGGCCTGCCGCTCTTTGAGTGCATGGCCGCGGGTGCTCGCGCCTCGGCAGTGACGGTGTCGCGCCTGGGCGCTCAGCAATCGATTCCCACGCGCGCCGAAGTTGAACATTGGTTTGGTTAAACGATAAAGACGGAGAAGCGGAGTAGAACAATGACAACCAAGAAGCTGATCCTTGATCTGGATATGGGTGTGGACGATGCGATGGCGCTGGCCTATGCCATCGCGAGCCCCGAGGTGGAGCTCGTGGGCATCACCACGTGCTTTGGCAACGTGCGCGTCGAGCAATCGGCGCACAACTGCCTTGCGGTGCTCGATCTGCTGGGTCGCCCCGAGGTTCCGGTGTACCTGGGTGCCGACCGTCCTCTGCAGGCGACTGAGCCCTATACGCCGCCGGCGTCCACCGCGCTCATTCACGGCAAGAACGGCATCGGCGGCGCGAGCGTGCCCGCGTCGCCCTACGAGCCGGTGGGGGCGACCTCGGCCGACGGCAACGCTGCGGTCGATTATCTGATCGATGCCGCGCGCACCTATGGTCCCGATCTGGTCTACGTAGCGACTGGCCCGCTCTCCAACCTGGCGCTCGCCCTGGAGCGCGATGCGGCGGCGATGATGTCCATCGGCCGCGTGGTCGTGATGGGCGGCGCCCTTACCGTGCCCGGCAACGTGAGCGCGGGCGCCGAGGCCAATATGGCGAGCGACCCCGAGGCAGCCGACGCGGTGCTGCGCTCGGGCCGTAAGCTCACCATGGTGGGTCTGGACGTGACGCATCGCGTGGTGCTCACACGCCGCGACATTGCCGGCTGGACGGGCTCGGGCACCATGGCGGGCTGCGCATTTGCGAGCATGGTCGAGCACTACATTGGCTCGTACGAGATGAACGCACCCTACCTGGGTGGTTGTGCGCTGCACGATCCGCTGGCCGTTGCCGTGGCGATCGACCCCACGCTCGTAGGTGCGCTCGGCTGCAACCTGCGTGTTGATCTGCTGGGCGAGTACCGCGGTCGCACCATCTGCGATGAGCGCCGCCTGTCCGATCCGGACAAGAGCGCGCTTGTGGCACTGACCGTGGATGCTCCGCGCTTCCTGTCCGAGTTCAAGACGCGTATGGCCCGTGTCCTTGGCTAAGTTGTCTTTTTGGACGGGGCTTTTTTGACTGGTATGATTGGTACGACCATTCGAACCAGCTAAAAGAGCCCCGTCCCAATTTGACTATCGAGAGGATCTGCCATGGAGCGCATCGCCAGCTTTTCCGTTGATCATCTGCTGCTTGAGCCCGGCGTGTATGTGAGCCGCATCGACCGCGATCCGGCGACCGGTGCTGCCGTCACCACGTTTGACCTGCGCCTGACCACGCCCAACAAGGAGCCGGTCATGAACACCGCCGAGTGCCACACCATCGAGCACCTGGGTGCAACGTTCTTGCGCAATCATGCCGAGTGGTCGGGCCGCATTGTCTACTTTGGCCCCATGGGCTGCCGCACGGGCTTTTACCTCGTTGTGTTTGGCGAGGTGACGAGCGAGGAGATCCTGCCGCTCGTGCGTGAGCTGTTCGAGTTTGTCGCCGACTTTGAGGGCGATGTCCCCGGTGCCGCTCCCGAGGAGTGCGGCAACTACCTGGACCAGAACCTTCCCATGGCTAACTGGCTCGCGCGCCGTTACCTCGACCGCGACCTGGCCGATATCGACGAGAAGCACCTGCACTATCAGCAGGCATAAGGGCTTTATCGCCCAAAACGCGCGCATTGGGCGCCTTCGCTTATGCGGGGGCGCCTTTTTGTTGATTGGTCGGGACGAGCGTTCAAAATCGCTCATGTTTGTTCTAGAATGTTCGTATAGTCACATTTACGAACAGGAGTGAACATGCATATCTGCTCTGTCAACGATCCCGAGTTCAAATCCTATGGCAACGTTTGGAATAACGTTCCGTCCGAGCTCACGTCGCCCGTGCTCGAGGCGCTTTCTGCCACGTCCATTCCCGAGGGCAGCAAGTACGTAGCAAGTGCGCCGGAGCTCGAGGGCGTCAAGGATGCCGATAAACTGGGCTTTCTCATGTTTGGCGGCCGACCCTTCCAGCTGGGCTGGTGCAATGGCCACAACACGCAGCTCAACTGCCTGGAGTATCACCGCGCCAGCGAGTTCAACCTGGGCGCGCGCGACTTTATCCTGCTCGTGGCGCATCGCTGGGAGATCGAGGACGGTAAGCTCGACACCGCGTGCGTCAAGGCGTTCCGCGTGCCGGCGGGTACGGTCGTCGAAGTCTTCAACACCACGCTCCACTACACGCCCTGCATGGTCGATGACGGCGGCTTCCAGGTGATGGTGGCGCTGCCGGCGGGCACCAACGGCCCGCGCCCCGAGGCTGCATCCGACATGCCTGCTGCCGGCGACAGCTACTGCTACTGGAAGGCCGACAAGTGGGTCCTCTGCCACGCCGACAGCCCCAAGGCAGCCGAAGGCGGCTACGTAGGCCTCATCGGCAAAAATCTCGACATCACCGTGGACTAGCGCATCGCCCCAAACCACCACAAAGGTGCCTGTCTCCTTTGCGGTGGTTTGGGGCGGGCAGATATCGGGAAGTGCCAGACGGGGGAGGCTGCCGGGCGCCTTGCCGTCTGCGGATTTTGGGACATGTGGCCCGCTTTTTGAGCCTGCCTGTCGGTACACTAAAAGCACTATGGGTACCCGCGAGCGACATATCGGCAACGCGGCCGCCCGATCCGCACCCGTGGCGGATCCCAGGGGCGGCAGGCTCTTCGCCATGCCGCGATTCCTTGTTGGCATAACACATCAGGTGTACCGCCACCGCGTCTTTGCTATCGCCGGTGTCATCACCGCGATGTTCCTCATGCTTTTGGCAGTCTTGCCGGCGCTGTTCGCCTTCGACCCCAAACTTTCTAACGCCGTGCCCGCCTATAGCGAGGTGTCCGAAGAGGTCGTGGATGCGCTCGTCCATTCGAGCTCTCTGCCGTTGCTTGTTGCCGCAATTGCATTTTCGATCTGGGGCGTATCGGTCTATCTGCGCTGTTTGGACTATGTGTTGCGCCGCCGTCTTGTTGCCATCGCCACCATCTGCGCCCTGTGGATGATCGAAGTCATTCTCAAGTACAAGTCGTTCACGCCGTTCTATGCCACCGTGCTGTGGTACCTGTACTACGTGCCCATGACGCTCATTCCGCTGCTCTACCAGTTGTGTGGTCTGCGCCTTGCGGGCCTGGAGCAACACCGCCTGGGTCGCCGCTACTGCGCTGCGCTGTGGATTATGGCTATCCTGCTTATCGGATTTGTGCTCACCAACGATTTTCACCAGCAGGTCTTCCACTTTGACCGTACAAGCGACACCTGGAGCAACGATTACACGTACGGCTGGGGTTATTTCGCCGTCCTCGTGTGGACGGCCTTTAACTTTGTGGCCTTTTTTATCCTGGTGGGCCGGTCCTCGTCCTTTCGCATCCAACGTTTCTCAGGCACGGCGGCGCTCGTGCTGCTGGGCGGCGCGTTCTTTGCCATCTCATATGCGTTGCGCGTGCCTTGGGCATGGAGGCTCAACTTCTCGCTCGTCTATTGCGTCTTGTGCGTGGTGGCGATGGAAATCTGTCTCGATTGCGGTGTCGTTCCGTCATATCACGACATCGCCGGCATTTTCGACACCTTGCCGCTTGACCTCAAAGTTCTAACGCGCGACCTGCAGGAAGTCTATGCCACGCCAGTGTCAAAGCCAATGCCGGTGGGCGTGCGCGAGGAGTTGCGGACCCAGGCGCACAGCCGCGCCCATGCCTTTGCCGTGGCGTCCGATCCCGATGTGATGTACCGTGCCTTTCCACTGCTGGGCGGATCGGCCCTGCTTGCCCAAGACGTGTCGGAGCTCAACGAGCTTAACCGTGAACTGGCACATCGTCGCATGGAGCTGCAGCGTCAAAACGAGCTGCTCGCCGCCGACTACGACCTTAAGACGCATTTGGCAGATCAAGAGGCCGAGACCTTATTGGTCCAAGACGTGGACCAAGCGCTTGCCCGCGCGCTCGAAGGGGTGTACGACCTGCTGAGCTCGCTGCCGCCGTTGACCGACGAAGCGTCTTCGCACGAGCGCTACCGCATGCTGCAGCGCGCCAAGATGCTCGTCGCCTATTGCAAGCGCAAGGGGTCGCTCACGTTGGCACAGCACGGGGAGAGCGGTTTTGATCGCGACCGCATTCAGCTCATCGCCAACGAGCTCGCAAGCGACCTGCGCACCATCGATATCGATTGCGCCTCGATTATCGCCATACGGCGCCCGTTGCACGCCAGTACGGTAAGCGCCCTGTACGACTGCGTGTATGACTTTGCGTTTTTTGCCTACACCACCGACCATCCGGCTCTTATGTATCACTTGGGCGACCATGACCGATGCAGTGTCGAGCTGCGCGCCACGCTTTTTTCCAACGATGATGAAGATCTTTCGCAGACGCCCGCTGCGCAAGAGCTCGAAAGCGCTCTGCAAGGGCGCAACGTGGCATACCGCCTTGAGGGCGAGCCCGGCCAGCTGCGCATGATCGTCTTGATGCCGAGGACGGGTGAGTGACGATGCAGATTTCGCTCATTCTTCCCCAAATCGTTGCGCTCGATGTTGTCTTTGCCCTGGCTGCGTGTCTGCAGACGATCCACGTCCCGCTCATCGCATCGCGCCGCTCGTCCTATAACCGTAAGGTGATTTGCGCCTACGAGGCGAGTCTTGTGCTTCACCTGATGATTTCGGCGCTCATCTTGTTCGCGTCGTCTGGCTCATATCTGGTGGCGCCGCTTGACGTTTGCGCCAGGGCAATGGGCGGAGCGTTGTGGCTCAATGCCGTGATCTTTGCCTACGGCATGGTGCTTATGGTGCACTATCGTCGCCCCGTCATGCTGACCGAACTGTTGCTCGTTGCCGCCGTGACACCGCCGGTGGTGCTTGCCATGGGCTCGGCGTGGACCACGGTCCTTATCGCAGAGGGAGCGTTTTTCCTGTTCCGCTCCGTTGCGGCGCTCTTGATGGATGTCCGCAACCGCCAGGAGGATATCACCGCGTTCTCGACGATCGAAACCATCAACGTGATTCCCGTGGGCATCCTGTATCTGGACCCGAGGGGCCGTCCGCTGCTCATGAACCGCTGCATGCGAAAAAACCTGGTGGAGCTTCATATGCCCACCGACCTAGGCGATATGAGCGGTACATGGAACGACCTGCGCAAACTTAGCATGCAAATGCCCGAAAGCAGTAGGAACCGCGCACGGATTAATCTGGACCGCTTTGGTGAGGCGCGGGCGGTGGTCGAGGTTTCTCCCGCCGAGATTCGCTTGTTTGTGCACGATGACGTTATGGTTTCGGGCCGCCTCTTCGAGCGCATTATCGGCCTGGATGTAACAGAGTATGCGCATGCTCATGATCGCCTGGCGCAAGCCAACCACCTGCTTGAGCTTGCGGGCCAAGAGCTCCAAGCCCAGATCGAAGAAGTCAAAAAAGTTGCTGACAATGCGGCCTATCTGCGTATGCGCGCTCGCGTGCACGACGTGATCGGGCAGCGCCTGTCCATCCTCCATCGTTATCTGGAGGAGGGGCGCCTGGATGACGAGTCACTCGAGCAGATCGACCTGCTGCTGCGCTCAATCGCTGCCGATCTGCGCAGCGGGGGCGACACCGAACCGGCAGAGCAACTGGGAGATATCGTCCATGCCTTTGGCCTGGTGAGTGTGCAGATCGATGTTGAGGGTGCGCTGCCTGAGGACGCGCGTGTCGCCGCCGCATTTTTGCAGATTATCCGCGAGGCCTCGACCAATGCCACCAAGCATGCACAGGCGCATCGGGTCCACGTGCGTCTGTGGCGGGAGACGTCGGAAGACGGTGCTGTTGCGCGGATGACCGTTTCTAACGACGGCGCGCCTGCACCCGTATCGTATCGCGAGGGAACGGGTATCCCAGGTATGAGGCATGTCGCACAGAATCTGGGCGGCAGCCTGGAAGTCCACACCGCCCCGCCCTTCACGCTTACGGTGTCCATCCCGCTCGCCTCCAACGCCACGGTCCAAAGGAGAAGTTCATGATCCGCGTCCTTATAGTCGAAGACCAGGCCATCCTGCGCGAGAGCCTGGCGCGCTCCGTTGGCGACCAGCCCGATATGACCGTTGTTTCCGCCATTGCCGATGCTTCCGAGGCCTTGGGTGTCGCGCTCAAGGAGCGCCCGGACATGATACTGATGGACGTATGTACCGAGCATGATTCCAACGGCATCGTGGCGGCGGCGCGCATCAAAGAACAACTGCCCGAGTGCCGCGTCATTATCATGACGGGTATGCCCGAAATCACCTTTGTGGACCAGGCGCGCGAGGCGGGCGTCGACAGCTTTGTGTACAAGAACGTCGGTATCGACGAGCTATTCGCCGTGATGCGCTCCACGCTGGCGGGTTACTGCACGTTTCCCAAGCCGCCCGAGAGCATCTTCTCGGGCACGGCGGCCCTCGACGATGTCGAGCTGTCGATCTTGCGCCTTGCCTGCGAGGGTAAGAGCCGCCGCGAGATCGCGGCCGAGCTGTTTATGAGCGAGGGCACCATCAAACGCCGCATCTCGGAGATTCTCAATAAGACCGGCTACGACAACATCATGCGCTTGGCCGTGCGCGCAGTAACGGAGGGCAGCATCGTTCCCAACATGGAGCGCTAGCGCTCGTTACGCATCGGCATAAGGCGGCGGGGCCGCAGAATCAACTCCTGCGGCCCCGCCTGGCAAGTGCGCGGATGTGTCCGCCAATCCGCGGCTGATGTTACGTGCCGCTACGCGATGGTCGCGGTGTAGGAGGCGACGTCCTCATAGGAATCGGTCAGGTAGGCGTCGATGCCGATGGTCGTATTGACGAGGTCGTCAAGGCTGTCAAGCTCGCCGCTCGAGAACGTGAATTCCTCGGTGGCGTTGGTGCCGGGCATCAGGTGAGCCGAGAACCAGGGTTCCTTCATGGTGCCGTTGACGTTGGTCTTGCCGGAAGGAGCGTAGAAGGTCAGGTCCTTGTCGCTCTTGTTGGTGATGTTGACGACAAA
>CABUSE010000053.1 GCA_902494135.1 uncultured Collinsella sp.
AAATTGATGAAACCCATGAAGTAAAACCTCTCAGTTGTGGGCGCGGATACGTCCAAGTTGACCAGTATACGGTTGCGGCGCCCCCTCGTGCGCAACCCCACAAAAGCATGACTCCATTACCAGCAAGTTTGCATAACTGACACCTGTTACGCAATGCCGCCAAGATTGTTCTTCCTAATCCCTAGCGAATCGCTATACTTTATTGAATCGCATTGCCATGGCGCTAAGGGAGGGCGGCCGGTGAGCTTTATCAATACCATTCGCGAGGACATCAAGACCGTCCAGGCGCAGGACCCCGCCGCGCAAAGCGGTCTGGTCATCTTCCTTTCCTATCCCGGCCTGCACGCCAAGTGGAACCATGTGCCCGAGCACTGGCTCTGGGAGCACGGTCATCGCTCGCTCGCCCGCGTGCTCTCGCAAATTACCCGCCACATCACCGGCGTCGAGATTCATCCCGCTGCACAGATCGGCAAGCACTTCTTTATCGACCACGCCATGGGCGTCGTCATCGGCGAGACCACCATCGTAGGTGACAACTGCGTGCTCTACCAGGGCGTCACGCTCGGCGGTACCGGCAACGAGACCGGCAAGCGCCACCCCACCCTGGGCAACAACGTCACCGTGGGCACGGGCGCCAAAGTGCTCGGCAACATTCGCATCGGCAACAACGTCAAGATCGGCGGCAACTCGGTTGTCGTCAAGGACGTGCCCGACAACTGCACCGTCGTTGGCGTGCCGGGACGCATCATCAAGCGCAACGGCTGCCGCGTGTTCGAGGAGAGCTTCGACGCCAAGCAGCACCGCGAGTACATGCCCGACGATGCCGCCGAGCAGTCCGCGCTCAACCGCCAGGGCATCACCGAAAATGCCCGCCGCGTCAAGGAGCTCGAGAAAGAGGTGGCCGAGCTCAAGGCCCTCGTCGCCAAGCTCGTGGACGAACGCTAGGGGCGGACGGCCACCGACAACATTGACGCCAACGCAAAGGCGCGCCAGGGAATTCATTCCCGGCGCGCCTTATTTGTGATGTGACATGTGGGGCTGCCCCTTTGTCACCTTAAGCGAACTGACTCAGATAGAGGTCGGCGTAGGCACCCTCGGCAGCCAGCAGCTCCTTATGCGTGCCCTGCTCGATAATGTTGCCGTGGTCCATAACCAGAATCAGGTCGGCATCCACGATCGTCGACAGGCGATGCGCGATCACAAAGCTCGTGCGCCCATGCATGAGCGCGTCCATGGCACGGCCGATGGCGAGCTCGGTACGCGTGTCCACGCTCGACGTCGCCTCGTCCAAGATGAGAATCGCCGGATTGTTGAGCAGCACGCGTGCGATGGTCAGCAGCTGACGCTGGCCCTGACTGATGCTTTCGGCATCGTTGGCCACATGCGTGTCGTAGCCCTGTGGCATGGTACGTACAAAGAAATCGACCTGCGCGGCACGGGCGGCGGCCACGACCTCCTCGCGCGTCGCCTCGGGGCAGCCGTAGGCGATGTTTTCGGCAATCGTGCCATCGAACAGCCAGGCGTCTTGCAGCACCATGCCAAACTGCTGCCGCAGCTCGCCACGATCCATGCGGCTCGTATCCACGCCGTCGAGCGTAATACGCCCGCCGTCAATCTCGTAGAAGCGCATGAGCAGGTTGATGAGCGTGGTCTTGCCCGCGCCCGTGGTTCCCACCACGGCGATCTTCTGGCCCGGCTCGGCGGTAAACGATACGTCGCGCATGAGCGGCTTTTCGGGCGTGTAGCCAAAGCGCACATGCTCAAAGGCGACGCGGCCCTCCACGCGACCCGGTAGCTTGGCGGCCTCGCCCGGCTGCGGATCGGCCTCCATCTCGGGTTCATCAAGCAGGTCGAACACGCGCTCCGCACTCGCCAGCGCGCTCTGCAGCGAGTTGAAGGTAAACGACAGTTGCGTCATGGGCTCGGATGCCTCGTAGATAAACTGGAAGAACGCCTGGAACACGCCGACGGTCATGTGGCCGGCAACCAGCATGCTGCAGCCCACAATCGCAATCACGATCTGTGCCAGGCGGCCGATAAAGCGCACCGCGGGGCCCACGGCGTTAATAATAAAGTCGGCCTTGGCACTCACGCGCGCCAGCTCGCCCGAGGCCTGGTGCACCTCGGCAGAACTCTGACGCTCGCGGTTAAACGCGCGAATCACCAGACGGCCCGAGTAGCCTTCCTCGACCGCACTCGTAATCTTGGACACCCATTCCTGACGCTCACCGGTTACGTCATGCGTGCGGTGCGAGACCACCTTGGTCACCAGCAGCGACAACGCCGTAAAGAACAAAAAGACCAGCGTGAGCGGCACACTGAACACAAACATTACGCTCACAGCGCCCACTACCGTACCAATCGACACCAGCAGCTGCAGCAATCCGCGCTGCATGCTCTCGGACATCTTGTCCAAGTCGTTGGTCGCGCGGCTGACGACCTCGCCGGGACGATGCGCGTCAAAATAGGCGAGCGGCAGACGATTGAGCTTTTGGGCGATGCGGTTACGCAGACGCAGGTTGAGGCGTTCGGCCACGCTCGACATCAAAAAGCTCTGGAGCGCGTAGAACGAGGCAGCGGCCGTCCAAATCATAAAGTAGATGAAGATGGTCCTGCCGCAGTTCTCCCAGGTGATGTTGAAGGTGGTGTCGTTGGCAAACGCCACCTGAATGTGGCCCCACAGCTCATCGATCACGCGGGCGCTATATGCCGGCGCAGCGGTGTTAAAGATGGCATAGAACACAATGCTCGCAAACACGATATAGAAGCGCCAATGGTCGCCGGCAGCCTCGCTCCACAGACGGCGCACCGTCGCCCAAGTATCCCGAGGCGTCTCGTCCTCGTCTTCATCGTCCACATCGCGCATGCGTTCCGCCTCGGCCCGGGCGCGCTCATCCTCCGCGCGCTCATTTTCCTCGTACAGCGCCTGGCGGCGAGCCTCGCGCGCGGCTGCAGCCTTGGCGGCCTCATCTAGCTCGGGTGCTACGGCAGCCTGGTCGACCGTTTTATCGGCAGCGTCCGCAGCGGCAACATCGACAAGGCCGCCTTGTTTCCTGAGCTCCTCGGTCATGCTACTCACCTCCCTTCATTTGCGATTCCGCGATGGCACGGTACACCTCGCAGGTTTCCATAAGCTCGCCATGCGTGCCCAGGCCCACAACCTCGCCGTCCTTGAGCACGACGATCTGGTCGGCGTGCAAGATCGTCGAGATGCGCTGCGCGATGATGAGCACCGCAGCGTCACGCGTCTCGTCTTGCAACGCATGGCGCAGGGCGGCATCGGTCTTAAAGTCCAGGGCCGAAAAACTGTCATCGAAGATATATAGATCGGCATGCTTCATGAGCGCACGGGCGATTGCCAAACGCTGGCGCTGGCCGCCCGAAAAGTTCGTGCCGCCCTGCGCCACCGGGGTATCGAGCCCCTGCGGCTGATCGAGCACAAAGGTGCTCTGGGCAACCTGGAGCGCATGAAGCATGTCGGCCTCAGTCGCGTCTTCGTTGCCAAAACGCAGGTTGCTTGCCACGGTGCCCGAGAACAGCCACGCCTTCTGCGGCACATAGGCGATGCGCCCGCGAATCTCGTCTTGCGAAAGGTCGTGCAGATCGACGCCGTCCAGGCGAATGGCGCCCTTGGTGGCATCGTGGAAGCGCAGCAGGAGCTTGGCCACCGTCGACTTGCCCGAACCCGTCGAACCGACGATCGCGGTCGTCTGACCGCGGCGACAGGTAAAGTTCAGATCGCACAGCGTGTCCTCGTCGGCGTCGTCAAAACGAAACGACATATGGTCGAACACGGCAACCGCGCCGGTTCCGTCCTTTGAGTCGGGCGCGCCCGCGTCGAGCGTACCCTCACCATCGACGATGCTCGGCTCAATCTCCAGCACTTGCTGCGCGCGGTTCAGACACGCCGCGGCGCGCGGCAGCGTTAGCATCACCATCTGCGCCATCATCACAAAGAACAAGATCAGAATTGCATACTCGAGTACCGCGGAGATGCTCGCGATCTGCATCGCATGGGCGCCCACGCGGTTGCCACCTACCCACAGCACCGCCACCTCGGCGATGTTCATCAAAAAGAAGCTGGAGCTGTCGAGCCCCACAAACAGGTGGTTGACCTTAATGGCGTTGTCCGCGTAATCGCTAAATACCTCGTCCAGGCGCTGCTCCTCGTGGCGCTCCTTATTGAAAGCGCGGATGACGCGAACGCCCACGATGTTCTCGCGCAGCACCACGTTCATACGGTCGATAAAGCTCTGAAGGCGCATAAAAATCGGCGCGGCGTTAGCCACCGTAAAGACCGCCGCCACCAGCACGATCGCAACCACCACGCCCAGCAGCGTTCCCATGGCGGGATCGATGAACCAAGCAAAAATGATGCCCGCGACGGCCAAGAACGGCACCGGCAGCACCAACTGAATCGTCTGCAGAATGGCTTGCTGGATCACGTTGATGTCGTTGAGTGAGCGTGTGATCATCGATCCCGTGCCAAAACGCTCAAAGTCGCTGGCAGCGAGCTCGAGCGATTTGTCGTACACGGCATTGCGGATATCGCAGGCCACGTTGGCGGCCAGGCGCGCCGAAAGATAGCAGCCCAGCACCGTGCCGCCGCTAGCCATGCTGGTCGCGATAAACATGTATAGGCCGTTGCGTAAAATGTAGTCGACATCGCCCGTGGTAATACCGGTGTTGACCATGTTCGCCAGCATCGTGGGAACCAACAGCGTACCGACGTTATCCACCAGCAGCACCAGCAGCGTCACTGCGACAAGCCCTCGATAGGGCTTCAAAAACCTCATTAGCAGTCGCACGACTCCCCCTCACGTCGATCTTGCATCTGACTTTCGGCTGCCACCTGCTGTTTAAATGCCTCGCACTCGTCGCCCAGGACTTGCGAGAATTTACCGATCAAGCGCATGATCTCGCGCTGTTCCCATGGCTCGAGGGCATCGAAGGCTCTCTGCTCGGCCCCTTGCGCCGGCAGCGCATAACGATCGGCAAATTGCCTACCCTCTTCGGTCAAGCTCACAACCTTGTTCTTGCGACTGCCTTCGGCAAACTCCAGCGTGGCGAAACCCCGCGCCGTCAAGGTTTTAATGGCCGAGTTGATCGTCTGTTTGCTATAGAACCATTCGCTTGTCAGACGACTCACAGCGACGCTGCCGCCCGCCGCGCTGGTGTCGACGAGCATCCAATAGGCGCAGTCCGAAAGGCCGCAGGCGCGTGAGAACTCCGAATAGATGTGATCGAGTCCATTGAGCATCCGGTCGAAATCGACCAGCGTAACCGCACTATTCATCTATCCCACCATTCGATTGTCCGAGTTTTGACCAATTTGTATTTCTAGATTAGTCCGAGTTTTGACTATCGTCAATACGCTCGATATATATGGCCAGTCTGCATCGCATATCGACAGAAAAAGACCGCCGGCGCGGGGGCGGCGCCAGCGGTCACGCGAGAATAGCGATGTATTTGCCCGTTAGGCAGCGACGGCCTCGTAGACCGTTGCGCCCGCAAAGCTGTCGTGCAGGCTTTTGCCGCAAATCCAAGGCAGCTCGACGACCTCGCAGACCGTGTTGACCAGCTCGGAGCAGTCGGTAAAGTGGCCCTTATCGTTGAGGGCCTCGCAATCCTGAACACGCCAATAGCCATCGGTATGCGTGATGTAGTACTCGTGATCGTTGATCGACACGAAAGCGCGCGTCTTGGAACGCAGCAACTTCAGAAATCCTTCGAAGTCAGTCTCGACGACATCTCCAGCCTGGAACATGATAGTTACCTCCTGGCCCAGCGCCACCACAGCGCATTGATAAACGTTGGTACCCCTTTAGTAAAACCTTTATCAATGGATATGCGCCCATGTTTTAGGCAAGTGGTAAAAAACCGCAGGATAGACGGGATAAAACGTTTAACCATCTCATTAGCTTCTCACATTCTTGCCGCAGTTTTATGCAAGCCGTCTTCCCCGATTGGTGCCCATTGCTGTTTGGGACCCTCTGCGCGATTACGGCTACGGCACGACGGGTAAGAACGGAGCATCTGCAACGTCATCGCTAGGAGAACCTATGGAGACCATCGAAGCGCTCATCCATCGCCGTAGCTGCCGCAACTACAGCGATCGCCCCGTCGAAGCCGAAAAGCTCGCACGCATTATCGAGGCAGGCCAGTACGCGCCCAGCGGCATGGGCCGCCAGCCGGTGACGTTTGTCGCCGTTACCGACCCCGCGACCGTCGAGCGCCTCTCGCAGCTCAATGCGCAAGTCATGGGCAGCAACGGCGACCCCTTCTACGGTGCCAAAACGGTTGTGGTGGTACTGGTCGACCGCAGCGTGCCCACGCATCTGGAAGACGGTTCGCTTGCCATGGGCAACCTGCTCAATGCTGCCTATGCGCTGGGCGTTGATTCGTGCTGGATTCATCGCGCCCACGAGGTTTTCGATTCGCCCGAGGGTCTCGAACTGCTGGCCAGCTGGGGTCTGCCCGCCGATGGAAGCCTGCGCGGCGTCGGCAACTGCATTCTGGGCTATGCCGAGGACGTGCTTCCCGAGGCCAAGCCCCGCCGCGACAACGTGGTGTATGTAATGTAGGAAGGTCCGCCGTTCGGTAGAACGGCGGAACAATCTAGTCGACAGGATGATAGAACGTATCGACGACCGTCTGCTTTACGTTGTCTTGGTCCAGGTAGAACTCGGCAAAGGTGTCGCCCTGCTGCATGGTGCCCTGCAGCGTCACGACATCAAACGAGGTCAGGCCGTGCTCGAGCATCGTGGTCGCCAGGTAGCTAAACTCATCGAGGCCCAAATTGGTCCACGTATAGTCGCCCATCGTCTGGTACAAGTTGATTAGCACGGCCGGATTGCTCTTGGCGCTGTTGAGCACCTTGGCCGCGAACGCCTGCACATAGCTCACCTGACGCGCCGTACGATCGAGCGACGAGGTCAGCTCCGTGGTATCGCGCCACTGCACGTACTTCTCGGCCGAGGTTCCAAACAGCGTCGTCTCCTGCCCCTCAACCGCTGCCGTGCCCGGCACGGTCTGTGTCGGCACGAGCGTCACGCCGCCAATAGAATCATTGATAGGCGCCACACCCTCAATGTTGAGCGTGTAGTAATAGTCGACCGGAATGTTGTCGAGCACACGCGAAGCGGCAGCGGCCGTCAGCGCCGAGGAATTGTCGCCGTCGGTGCCATAGGCAAACTGCAGGCACAGCTGCTCGGTCACCTGGCCGGCAAATGACCCATTGGAATATGTGTCCACGGCAACCATGCTATCGCGCGGGATAACAATGCCGCGTGCCTCACCCGTATCAGTATTGAGCGCCACAACCATCACGGTATCGGACTGCCCCTTCTGGGTACCGTCATCGTTATTGCGGCCATCAAAGCCGATAAACGCCACCGTGGCCATATGCTTGTTGAGCGCATACTTCTTGCCGTTATAGGTAATGGTGTCGCCCTTGGCCTTAATGACCTTCTGGGTCTTTTCCTCAATCTTCTTTTTGCCTTGGTTCACGCTGTGATTCACAAAGCCCCAGCCGGCAGCAGCAACCGCACCAATCACGAGCAGCACGATCAGCAGCGTGCGGATACGGCGGCGGCGCTTGATGTGTCTAATCGACTCTTTGGAGCGTCGACGACGCTGAGGTCCCGCCTCATCAAGCGAAGGCCACTCTGCCTCATCAACAGGCTGCGCCGCAGCTTCATCGGTCTTTGCCGATGCGTCGGACGGAGCCTCGGCCTTGCTCTGGGATTTTTCGTCAGGTTGAGGCGTCGGGGCGCCTTTGGTCTCCCATTGAGGCTCGACAGGCTCCGCCACATCCTGAACCTGCTGCTCGGAATTGTTTACTTGATTTTCGTCGGGATCCACCGCATCGATAAAGTGCTTGCCACGGGGGTTCATGACTATTTTGTCTCCTGGTCGCTTGTTAACACACCGCTGACAATATAGCGCGAATTGCCCTGCGAGCTATCGAGCATGCAGGTGCTCAACTGCACAATCTTACTATCTGCATCAAGTGTCACGCCGTCACGTACATTTTTGAGCAATGCGTCCGGATTACAGACCGAATTAAAGTAGTCCTGGCGCACGACGGGATCGGCAAAGTTAAATGAGTTGAGAATGTGGCGATCGTCATACTGGTAAGCCGAGACAATCTTGTACTTCAAGATATGGCCGGGCGTGTAGATGAAGAACTCGGTATTCTCGTTAAAGAAGTCCGCATCCTCAAAGTTATGCAAGTTGTGGAACACGCCACCGTTCACATGTCCGTAGACCACCGTCACGGGATCGCTAAAGTCGCGGGCATTGGCCATCTGGCTAAACGCGGTGCCGTAGGGGTCGTACTTGCCATCCTTGTCGTGGTCCAGATAAAACAGGTCGTCCGTCGTGCTCTGCAGCAAGGGCGTGTTGATATCCGCACCCGGAATGTAGAGCCACGCATAGATATCAGCATTCTCTTGAATGAGCGGAGCGAAGTCGATGGGGTTGTCCGGCAGCTCCTTGCCCTTTGATTCGACCTTCGTGGCGGGCTTGCCTGTTGCACTCATCTCCTCGGCGCGCTGCTGCTCTAGATGA
>CABUSE010000054.1 GCA_902494135.1 uncultured Collinsella sp.
CCGTATTCGGTCGATTCACTCGAGGAGTTACCCGTAGTAAAGCCGGCGTTGGCACCAAAGCACAGGCCGCCAAACAACTCGTGCTTTGCGAGCTTCGCGCCCATGACAACGCTGCCGTTCAGCGTAAAGCCGTACTCAAACTCCTGTTCCTCGCCCTCCTCGACTTCGATGGTCTGCTCAATGCTCGCTCCCGACTGCGCGACGGCGCCGTTAAACCCATCGTGCGTGTAGGCGCGCGTTACGCCAGGCTTGCCCAGGCCAAAGGAATCCCCAACGGGAGTCTCGCCGTTGAGCGTCGTTTGATAGGTTCCGGGTTCTCCCGACCGGTTGGTCAAAAAGTAGCTGAGCGGCGTCATATTGTGCTGTTTGGCAATGCGGTCATAGGCCTCGACATTAACGACCGAGGTCTGCGCGCCGAGCGACACGGGCGCCGCCATCACGCCCTTGCCACCAGTTTCCTCATTTTCGATCTCATACTCGTAATAGACCATCGGAATCGTGTAGAGCACGGCCTTGTCACCCTCGCCGGCATGCGACTCATAGCTTACGCTTGCGCTGACCGTGCGCTCGCTCCGGTAGTCATAGCATCCCTCGGCGGCAAAATCGACTGAAGCATTCATCGCGACCAGGGGCGGACCGGTCTGCACCTCGACGGCAACGCCCAACTCGGCGCCAATGGTATAGCCCTGGGATGTCCCCGTGCCCTTTTCCTCTCCGTATGACGTGCCGCCCAACACCAGATAGCCGTATGCCTGCTCCAGATCCTCAACATAGGGCGCATCCTGCAGCACGGCAAGCACGCGCGGGTTGGTATAGACCTTGTAGCGGTCCTTGTACGTGATCTTGACGCTGTCGTTGTCGACATCGGGCAGCGCGAGCGAGATAAATGTGCCGTAGGTAGTGCCGCGACGGTTGCTCTCGCTAATCACCTGCTCCTCGCCGCGGCGCACCTTTCCGTTCTCGTCGAGCGAAAAATGCGAGGCGGTCATCCAATAGTAGTCATCGTTCTTGCGCAGGTCCTCGTCGCGGTGCTTGCCCACCACAGCGATAAAGCTCTCGTTATAGCGGTCCGAACCCGAGACGCTGCCCGCCTTGACGTCGCTGATCCACACCTGCTCTATACCCTTGTGGTCATGCTTGTTGCTGCTGTTGTATTGCTGACCGCTCATGCTCATGGTTCCGACCATGGACCCCAAGCCCTGAGCCCCGCTCTGTGCCGTGTTGCAGGCAAAGTCGCGGAACACATCGCCGCCCACGAGCACCTCGTCGACCGCCAGCTGCTCGGACAGGCCGTCAAGGTTGGCAGTGGCAAGGGCAATAGGCGCCAAGGTGCACGGATAGCGCTTATCCTGAGCGCTATCCTTCCATGCGCTGTTGGGCGCATGCATCAGCCCATAGGAGGCGAGGAGCCCGTCTCTGTATTCCTTACAATCGGAAAGCTTGAACTCGCCAGACTCCGAGTCAAAATACGCGTAGCGGTACAGCGCGCCGTACAGCCCCTTGCTGCCGTCAGAAGCGCCGTAATCAAAAGCGCTGCGTTGCCAGTCATAGCCCGCAAGAATAAGGCCCGTGACGGTTTCACCCGTCTTCTCTCCTTCTTCATCGTAGGCGGCAAACGTGCCGAACGTCGCATTCGCAGCGACCATGGTCTTGCCGTTCGCGGAGAGGGAGATTGCGCCCGCGTCGCCCAGAGCATCGACATGGACGAGCGCACCCTTGGATGCATCCCACGAAAACAGCTCGCAATGCGTCGACTTATCAATATTCTTCTTGCCGTAGGGTGCCGAGACCACGATGGCGAGGTCATCGCAAAAATCGCGATCGAGGTCGCCGGCCGCTAGCGAAACGACAGGAGCTGACTGAAGCTGCGTCCAAGAGTCGTTCCCGCCCTTGTTGTGCGTGGTGTAGTCCGCGGCGTTACCGGCATCGATCTTGACGACGCTTTGCTTCCAGTTGCCGCCCTCCAAGTCATACATGTCGACTACAGCCTTGCGCACGCCGTTCTCGTCGACATAGCAGCCCGCGTAGACAAAAAGCTCGTCGACGCCGTCGCCATCGACATCGCCCGCCTCGACATCAAAGACGGCGTCGTGCTCTTGCAGGTAACCGGCATCCAGGTACTTAAAACGGCCTTCGTACATCATATTAGTGTTGACCGTCACCGGCAGGTGTGTGTCGAGAGTGCGCGTACGCCCGTTGCTAAACGAGTAGAGGACCAGCTCAACCTTTCCGGCGTATGACTTGCCGTCAATCGTCGTGGAGGAACTGTCGCCGTAGGCACGGAGCTCGGCAACGCGGCTCTTTTTGCCCGTGCTGGCGTCGCTGCAGAACTCAACACTCGTGGCGTGAATGCCCGAGAAACCGTTGTTGTCGTTGGCGAGTACTGTTGAGGACTCATTGTTGCTTAGGTACGACCAGGTGCCGCCACCGTAGTCGCTATGCTTGTAGAGATCGCTGTTCGTATCGAAGTTGTTGACGTTTTGCCAGAACTTTGCGGCGCCCCACACACTTCCATAGCCATCGGTGAGTTTGCTGCTGCCGCCAATGTCACCGCGCTCGACGTTCTCGAGCTTGTCGCGCAGAGTGTAGCGATTGCCATGGCTACCGTTAGCTGCCATATAGACCTCGCTGCGCGTGGCAAACGTCGTGGGGGTATCAGTGGAATAGGGGCCAACGGTATCGGCCGGAATGTCCTCGCTCGTGCCCAGACCCAGGGCCTGATAATCCTGCTCGGTCATATCGGTGATTGCGGGCGCGTCTGCCGCCTGGGCAACCTGGGGCGTGGCCGTGAAGCAGGCGACGCTCGTGGCGATCAACGCAGCAAGCGCCGCCGTCCCAACAAGCGGGATTTTCGACAGCCTACGGATACGGGGGTGTGGAACGTACATGAGGGACCTCGCTTTATTCGAGTGGAGTGGACTCATTTTTGCAAATGATACGCCCGATGCCCGATATCACGTGTCTCATTTTCGCCAACGGCGTGTCTCATTTTTGAGAATCCGAGATGCCGCGGAAATCTTATCCCAGCTCAAAGGCCATTTCTGGGATGTATTTTCCGTCGAGTGCCTCATCGGGAAACTGCATCCCATTTCAAGCGTCGATTCTGGGACGCACTTTCCCCTTAGACCCTCAACCGGAAACCGCATCCCACTTTGAGCGCAAATTCCGGGATGCATTTTCCGCTTGAGCCTCATTGGGAAACGGCGTCCCACTTTGAGGGCTGATTGTGGGATGCATTTTCCGGTTTTGCTCTCATTGGGAAAATGCATCCCGTTTCTTGACCGAATAATGGGACGCAATTTCCCGTTGGAGCGCCTTTGGGAAAGTGTGTCCCACTTCGACCGCCCAGAGTGGGATGCACTTTCCGCAAAGCACCTCAACGGGAAACTACGTCCCATTCCAAAGGCAAATTCCGGGACGCATTTTTCGAAAGCCTGCCCATCCGGAAAGCCCGTCCCACTTTGGACGCATCCGGGCACGGAACCATCGACCTATCAGGCCTCCCATCAATAAAGAGGCGTCCTCCCGGACGGCGGGGCACGAAGTTCATCGCGAGTTCCGCACGCAAAGAAGGCCACTTAATGTGGCCTTCGTCTTGCGCAGGACTGTAGAGCAGGGAACTTCGTGCCCCGCCGTCCGGGAGGACGTTTCATTTAGAAAGATGGACCGACCGCCGTCAGCGATGGGAGCTACTCCCCCAGCACGGCCTTTTTGGCGGCTGCGGCCATGTTGTCCAGATCTTCCTTGGTGGGATGGTCCTTTGCGGCAAACCAGTTGTCGAGCAGCATCTTATAGCGCGCGTTTTCGGGTTCTTGCTCAAGCATTGCCTCGTAACGCTGCTTGACCGCGGGGCCCATCTTGCCCTGGCACATCGCCCAGCCCGCAAGCTCGGCATCCTCGGCCAAGTTAGACGATACGCGGTCGATAATCTGCTGGTAATAGCTCTGGTCGGCGCCAAAACCGCAGGTGCCAAACAGAAAGACGCGCTTGCCGTGCAAGGCGGAGAGCAACGCCGCGACCGAAGGCGTGCACGCGCCCTTGTCGCACCAAAAACCGACGAGCACCGTGTCGGCCGCGCAGGCGCCCTGCGCCTCGAGCGCAACCTGATTTGCATCCGCATCGTCGCTCAACGCCGCGGCATGGACAAACTCAACACCCGCAGCCTGCAGAGCGCGCTTGATCGCGCCCGAAACCATCCTGGTATTACCGCTCTTGCTGTTAACCACCAAAGAGCATGTCATAGTCACGTTGCCTCGTTTCCCCCAAAACTAAAGCCACTAATGCAATTTATTAGATGAATATCTTAGTACTAACGACGCAGATGTAAACCATCTGCCGCCAATCGGCAGCCCCTACTGGGCAAACTGGCTGCGGTAGAGCTCGGCATAGAAGCCGTCTGCCGCCAGCAGCTCGTCGTGCGTGCCGCGCTCGATAATCTGCCCGTCGCGCATCACCAGAATGCAGTCGGCGTTGCGGATGGTGCTCAGGCGGTGCGCCACGACAAAGCTTGTGCGACCGGCCATGAGCTCGTCGAATGCCGCCTGCACCTGCAGCTCGGTGCGAGTATCGATGCTCGACGTTGCCTCGTCCAGTAGCAGAATCGCCGGGTCGGTGAGCATGACGCGCGCGATGCACAGCAGCTGCTTTTGGCCCTGGCTAAACGTGCCGCCGTCCTCGCCAATCACCGTGTCGTAGCCTTTCGGCAGCTGCACGATAAACTTGTGCGCATGCGCGCGCTTGGCAGCTTCGATAACCTGCTCGCGCGTGGCGTCGGGACAACCGTAGGCAATGTTCTGAGCCACTGTGCCCTCGAACAGCCAAGTGTCCTGCAGCACCATGCCAAAGGTGCGGCGCAGGCTTGCACGCGTGTAATCACGCGAAGACCGGCCATCGACCGCAATGCGACCGGCATCGATATCGTAAAACCGCAGCAGCAAGTTGATGAGCGTCGTCTTGCCGCAGCCCGTGGGGCCGACCAGGGCAAAGCGCATGCCGGGTTTGGCCTCGATGCAGATATCCTGCAGCAGCTTGCGGTCGGACACATAGCTAAAGTCCACATGCTCAAAGGTCACCTCGCCCTGCGGGGCGGCAAGCTCCACGGCATCTGGCGCATCGGGCTCCTGCTCGCGGGCGTCGAGCAGCGCAAACATGCGGCGCGCCGAGGCATACGCCGTCTGGATCTGCGTAATGACGTTGGTAACCTCGTTGAACGGCTTGGTGTACTGGTTGGCGTAGGACAGGAAAATCTGCACGCCGCCCACCGTAAGCGCCGCCGGCACGCCCGTGATCACGCCCACGCAGCCGATCACGGCGACCACGGCATAGATGATGTTGTTGATAAAGCGCGTACCGGGGTTAGAGAGCGAACCCATAAACTGCGCGCGCTCGCCCGCGGTGTAGAGCTCAGCATTGAGGGCATCGAAGCGCTGCTGAGCGTTCGAGCCATAGGCAAACGCGTCCACGAGCTTTTGCTCGCCCACATACTCCTCGATATGGCCACCGAGCTGCCCTTGAATGCGCTGCTGCGCCGTAAAGCTTTTATTGGAAAGCTTGGCGATGGCGCCGGCTGCAAAAATGGAAAGCGGCGTGACGAGCACCACCACAAGCGTCATGGTCAGGTTAATGGAGAGCATAAACGCGAGCGTGCCCACAATGGTGATAACGCCGGTAAGGAGCTGCGTAAAGCCCTGCAGCAGACCGTCGCCAACCTGGTCGACGTCGTTGACCACGCGGCTCATAAGGTCGCCGTGGGCATGGCTGTCGATAAAGCTGAGCGGCATGCGGCTGAGTTTGTCGCTCGCCTCCACGCGCATGTCGCGCACCGTCTCGTAGGACAGGCGGTTAACGCAATAGCCCTGCAGCCACTGGAAGGCCGCAGCACCTACGACGACAATCGCGAGCTTGGTGACAAGCGGCAGTAGCGCGTCGAAGTCCACCTGCCCGGCAGCAATAATCAGGTCGATGCCCTCGCCGATAAGAATAGGCGTGTAGAGCTGCAAAATCACGGAGATGGCGGCACTCACAAACGACGCTACAAACGAAATGCGGTGCGGACGGACGTAACCCATCAGGCGGCGGGTCACCGTGCCCACGGGATAGCGCTCGGGGTCGCCGGGCTGGCGTGGGCCGTCACCCAGGTCGTTGAGGCTATCGTTGCCGGACACGTTGGCCGTCATCGTGGCGACCGAACCGGAAGAAGTGTACGGATTCATTTAGCAGCCCTCCTTTGCGCAAGTGGATGCCGGGGCAGCCGGGACAGACGCGGGCGTCGCGCTCCCCTGCTGGCCCTCGAGCTCCTCGCGGCGAAGCTGAGACTGGCAAATCTCGCGGTAAAGCTGGCAGGTCGTGTACAGCTCATCGTGCGTGCCCAGGCCCGCGACCGAGCCGTGGTCGAGCACACAGATTATGTCGGCATCGCGCACGGTCGAGACGCGCTGGCTCACGATCACCGTGGTCAGCGGGAGCCCGCCCTCGGCAGCGCCGCGCACGCTGCGCTCGCGAATGGCATGGCGAAGCGCCGCATCGGTCTTAAAGTCGAGCGCCGAGGCGGAGTCATCCATAATCAGAACCTGCGGCGCGCCCACCAGGGCACGTGCGATGGTCAGGCGCTGACGCTGGCCACCGCTAAAGTTCTTGCCGCCCGCCTCGACCGGGGCGTCGAGCCCCTGGGGCTTGTTGCGCACGAACTCGCTCGCCTGCGCCATGTTGAGTGCCGCCCAGAGCTCCTCGTCGGTCGCGGCTTCATCGCGCCAGGTTAGGTTGCTGCGGATGGTGCCGCTCACCAGCGACGCGCGCTGCGGAACGGTCGCGACCACGTGGCGCAGTTGGTCGAGCGGCCAAGCGCGCACGTCGGAGCCCATCACGCTCACACTGCCGGTACCCGCATCGTACAGACGCGGGATAAGCGAGACGAGCGTGGACTTACCGCTGCCCGTACCGCCGATAATGCCGAGCGTCTTGCCCAGCGGGAGCTCCAGGGTCACATCGTTGACAGCATTGGCCGCGCCGGCGCCAAACGAGAAGCTCGCATGGCTCAAGCTCAGCGCAGGAACGGAAGCGACATTGCCCGGCTCGGGCAGCGCAACCGGCTGATTGCCCTCGTCGGTGATGCTCGGCACGCAATTGAGCACCTCATTGATGCGCGACGCGCTGGCGCTCGCCTTGGTAAAGACCACGACCAGGTTGGCGACATACACGATGGAGGTGAGGGTCTGCGTCATGTAGTTCACAAACGCCATGACCTGGCCCTGCGTGAGCTCGCCCACGTTGACCTGGATGCCCCCCACCCACAGGATGGCGCACACGCCCAGGTTCATCATCAAAAACGTGACGGGGTTAAGGATCGACGAGAGCTTACCCACCGCGATGGCGGTATGGGCCTGGTCGTCGGCGGCTTGGGCAAAGCGCTCGCGCTCGTGGTCCTCGCGCACAAAGGCGCGAACCACGCGGGCGCCCGAAAGGCCCTCGCGGCAGATAAGCGCGATGCGGTCGAGCTTTGCCTGCAGCTGCTTGTAGTACGGGATGCAGCGCGCCATGACAAACCAAAACACCAAGCCGATGGCGGGCGTGCAAATCAAAAAGATGATGCCGAGCTTAAGGTCGATGGCAAGGGCCGCGCACATGGAGCCCACCGCCAGGAAGGGCCAGCGGATGAGCATGCGCACGCCCAGCGCCACAGCGAGCTGCACCTGGTTGACGTCGTTGGTGATGCGCGTGATGAGCGACGGCGTGCCAAAGCGGTCGAGTTCGGCATAGCTCAGCTTATTAATGTGCTCGTAGAGCGCACCACGGATATCGGTGCCCATACCCTGCGAGGTGAGCGCCGCCATCTTTTGGCAGACGAGCGTAAACGAGATGCCGATCACAGCCATGGCGCCAAGCAGCATACCGTAGTGGATAACGGCGCTCACGTCGTGCGCGCCAATGCCCTTGTCGATCATCTGGGCAATCACCAGCGGCGTCAGCAGGTCAAAGATCACTTCGATCAACTTACACGCAGGGCCAACCACCATATACCGGCGAAACTTACCACCAAAACGCCTAAGCAGCTCAATCATATTAAGGCGCTCCCTATCATCATCTCTCTTCAATCTGATTCATGATAGTACGGCGAGCCTTGAAGATGCGTAAGTAACTCGTTACAGATGCAAGGGCGACGGTCACTAGCGCCCAAGGCATGTAGCAGCCGATGTTTTGGCAACGCCAGCGAGCAACACAAAGCAAGGGATTGAATTGTTCAGATAAATGCGCCTTTACGGGTGATTTTTGGACGAAGTGGTCCCGGTGCCGGCGGGCTGTTTGGTAGTCGAGCGATCCCGCAGGCAAGGCCGAGGACCAGCGAGACACCAAACAGCC
>CABUSE010000055.1 GCA_902494135.1 uncultured Collinsella sp.
CCGACAATCTCGCCGCCCAGCAGCGCACCAAAGCTAAAGCCCGAGGCACCCATGGCCTGCAGGGCCGGCAGGAACGCGAACGAAACGCCCATGACGATGGGCAGGCCGCCGCCGATGCGACGGAAGGGAGCGAAGGCTTGAAGGGCCGTGTCGATTGCCGAAAGAATGAGCGCAACCTGAATGATGTCGGTGCTCTGCTGGCTATTAAAGCCGTAGACGCCGGCCATGATGACCGCCGGGGTAATGATGCCGGCAAACGATGCCAGCACATGCTGAAGGGCACACGGAATCATTTCCGTAACGGGCGGCATGCCTTCGCGAGTGAACAGGGCTTCAGTGCCGTTCGTAACCGTCTCCTGGGCCATTTGACCACCAATCCTCGAAGTAGTTGTTTTCGCATCTAGCGCTCTATTGTGACGCAGTGCGGGGGTGAGGTTGTGCCTTCGTTGCATATCGTATTAAAGATTTTTCTCATTCTCAATAATAATTTTTTGTTATCAGACTATTCTTGAGCTGAGACAATGCATTTCCGCAGGTCAGGAAAGTGTCCTGTCAAAATAGCATCTAACTTTTCTTTTGGTCGACCGTTTACCGCCAAATTCCTACCGCTCGTCCGTATTACGCAATGTACCTGCGAATATGTGAATCAATAGACACCGTGTTACCATGAGAAAAAATTGTTATGAACATTTCCGATTTCACCCAAAGGAGTTGCCCGTGAACGAGACCGTACGTCGCTTTTTGCCGATGGTCGATTTTCTGGAGCAGGTACTCGGCAAAAACAGCGAAATCGTGCTGCACGATTTCTCGGATCCCGACCACGCCATCGTTGATATTCGCAACGGCATCGTGAGCGGCCGCAAGGTCGGCGGTCCCGCCACCGATCTGGCACTCAAGATCATGCACGACGCCAAGTATCGCGACCTGCCGTTTATTACGGGCTACGAGGGGCGCGGTGCCGGCGGCAAGACGTTGGAGTCAGCGACGTACTTTATCCGCGAGGATAACGAGATCGTCGGCATGCTCTGCGTCAACACCGATCTTTCCACGGTACGCTCCATCAACGCCATGGCTCAGCAGCTCATGGCCTGCTTCGACGCTGTGCCAAGGCAGGCGGAGCCCGCGTCTATCGAGGTCGAAAGTCTTTCGGAGTCTACACAGGAGCTCATCGACCGCAGCATTGCCGAGTTGCTGAGCGCGCGCGGGCTGGATGTGGCGTCGCTTGGTCAGAGCGACCGCGTGGACGTCATTCGCCACCTCAACGGCAACGGGGTGTTCATGCTCAAGGGCGCCGTGTCCTGCGCCGCCACCGCGCTGGGCATCTCGGAGCCCAGCGTCTACCGCTACCTGCAAAAAGTCCGCAAGGAAGGCTAACGGGCAAAATGGAGCGCGGCTCCACAAGCGATCCGTCACTTGATAAAAGACCCTGCAGCTCGCACGCGCTGCAGGGTCTTTTTGCATGTCATGTTTAGTTGTGGCCAACGCCTTAGAGAGCGGCGACGACCTCGATCTCGACCAGACCGCCGGCCGGAAGAGCGGCAACCTGGAAAGCGCTGCGCGCGGGGAACGGAGCCTCGAACTTGGAAGCGTAGATCTCGTTCACGGCAGCGAAGTCGGCGATGTCGGCCAGGTAGACCGTGGTCTTGACGACATCGGCAAAGGTAGCGCCGGCAGCGGTCAGCAGGGCCTCAACGTTGGCGAGGGACTGCTTGGCCTGGGCCTCGACGCCCTCGGGCATCTTGCCAGTCGCGGGATCGATGCCCAGCTGGCCGGACAGGAACACCATGTTGCCGGCCTGGATACCGGGGGAATACGGGCCGATGGCTGCGGGTGCGTTATCGGAAGACACGACGGTCTTGCTCATGTTTTTCTCCTTACGATCAATTGAGAGAGCGTGAGCGCGGTGTTCACACCGGGAGGCACAGTTCGGTCTGAACACCGCGCTTGATTGGGATAGTACTCAAGGTTTCCGCGCGATGCAAGATTATTATCACGTTGCGAGAATATTTTATCGCCCAACGGTTTCCCCGAACCGCTGAACGGTTCTCATGTGGAGCAGCCAGTCCAAGCTGCTGAAGACTTTGTCCTGCTTAGGCTGCGGGCGTCGCCCACCGCAGCGACGCCACTATACTTTTGAGTATCTGAGCATTTTGAAAGGCAGGATATGACCGCAACCGCCAGTCGAACCACCAACCGCAGACCCGAGCTTTTAGCGCCCGCCGGAGGACCCGAGCCCTTTGCCGCCGCACTCGCCGCCGGGGCAGACGCCATCTACTGCGGCATGGGCAGCTTCAACGCCCGCCGCAAGGCCACCAACTTTACCGACGAGACCTTTGAGCAAGCCTGCCGCGCCGCACATCTAGCCGGGTCGCGCGTCTACGTCACGGTCAACATCGTCATCAAGCAGTCCGAGATGGACGATGCGCTGCAACTCATCTATCGCTGCTCAACGCTGGGCGCCGACGCCTTCATTATCCAGGACTGGGGTCTGTTCTTTGAAGTCAAGCGCACCATGCCCGGCATCGAGACGCACATCTCAACCCAAGCAAACATCCACGACGACCGCGGAACCCTTTGGTGCCGTGAGCAGGGCGCCGACCGAGTGACCTTGTCGCGCGAGCTCTCCATTGACGAGATCGCCGCCATCCACGACGCCGCACCCGATGTGGACCTCGAGGTCTTTAGCCACGGTGCCATCTGCTTTTGTTACTCGGGCCTGTGCCTGCTCTCGAGCTTTGCCATGGCGGGCCGCTCGGCCAACCGCGGCATGTGCGCCCAGCCCTGCCGCCTGCCCTACGAGCTGATCGACGAGAACGGCCGCTCGCTCTCCCCTGCCGGTCGCGAGCGTGCGCTATGCCCGCGCGACACCAACACTTCGCAGCTTGTTCGCCGTCTGTATGACGCCGGCGCCGCATCGCTCAAGCTCGAGGGCCGCATGAAGGCCCCCGATTACGTGTACTCCATCGTCGACGTGTATCGTCATCAGATTGATGACATGCTGGCCGATGTTTCGACCTCCAAGGATGAGGATGCAGCCCGCCAGCGACAGCTCAAGCGCTGCTTTAACCGCGACTTTACGCACGCCTACCAAGACGGTACCTCGGGTGACGAGATGATGAGCTACGAGCGCTCCAACAACCGCGGCCAGATCGTGGGCACGGTGCTGGGCAGCCGCCCGGCCAACCGCGATGTGCGTGGCCTCAAGCCCGACGACCGCCGTCGGCGCGCCGCCATCGCCCGCATTGAGTTGTTTGAGCCCGTGGGCAAGGGCGACCTGCTGGAGCTTCGCCACGATAACGAGTTTGACCAGTTCCTGACCACCATTGCCGCCGATGATGCCGCCGCCGGTGACATCATCGAGTGCCGCGTGCCTCGCAGCATGCCCGAGGGCTGCCGCGTGCGCGTGATTCGAAGCCAGCGCGCCATTGACGCTGCCGGCGCCGCGCTCAAGCGCGATGTGCTGCGCCGCCGCGCCGTTGATGTAACCGTTGTGGCGCGTTTGGGCGAACCGTTTGCCGTCACGCTTACTTGCTGCGACGCCCCTTCGCTTACGGCCACGGCCACGGGCTTTACCGTCGAGGCCGCCAAGACCCGCGCGGTCGAGGCGTCCGATCTGGTAGAGCATGTGGGCCGCATGGGGTCCTCGCCCTTTGAGTCCGCGAGCTTTGATGTGGCGCTCGATAAGGGCTGCGGCATGGGCTTCTCCGCTGTGCACAAGGTGCGCGCCGCCGCCTGCAAGGCGCTGGAGGAGGCCATTCTGGCACCGTATGACGAGCGTGCCCGCACGCTCGAGCTGCCGGTGCTCGACAAATGTACGCGGCCCATGCCCGAGCACTACCGCGACGAGCCGCAGATCTGCGCCACCGTCACCTCGCTCGAGGCCGCCGAGGCAGCGCGAGCGGAGGGTGCAACGCGCATCTACATGACCACCGACGCGCTCGATGCGGCCGAGCTCTCCCCCGCCGATGCGTTTGAGCAGGGCATCGTGCCCGTGCTCGACGAGGTCTGCCGTGCCGTTGACCACGAGCGCGTCGACCCGTGGGTTGTTGCCGGCGCCACGGTCGCTATTGGCAACATCTCTGAGCTTGCCCTGGCCGCCCAGGTTGGCGCCACGGCCGAGATTCGCTCTTGCCTGCCGGTGCACAACACGCCCTGCATGGAGGCGCTTGCCGAGCGCGGAGCCGGTGCGTTTTGGCTCTCGCCCGAGATCACACTCGACGAGATTGTCTCGCTCGGCGCCGCCGCGCCCGCGACTCTGGGCATCACCGTCTTTGGCCGGCCGCGCGTCATGACAAGCGAGCATTGCATTCTGCAGGTTGCCAACGGCTGCATCCACGATTGCGCCAACTGCCGCCTGCGTGTCCGCAAGCTCTCGCTCAAGAATATCGACGGAAAGGTCATGCCGGTGCGTACCGACATCCACGGCCGCTCTCGCCTGTACGATGCTTACCCCATCGACCTCACGCCGCAGGTTCCTCAGCTGCTCGATGCCGGCGTGCGTCGTCTCATGGTGGACGGAACGCTGCTCGAGACGGATGAGGTGGGCCGTGCCGTCGCCCGCGTCCGTCGTGCCGTCGAGGCCGCGCAGGCCGGCCGCAAGCCCGCCGCCCGTCTGCGCGGGGCGACCTCGGGCTGCATGTTTGTGGGAATCAGCTAACCGAAAGGCTTACACGTGAACGAAGAACCTCAAGTCCTCTACTGCGACGCCTGGCTCATGGCCATCGACAAGCCCGCCGGCATGATCGTCCACGGCGACGGCACCGGCGAGCGCACGCTCACCGACTACGCCAGCGACCTGCTGCTGGCGATGGGCGACGGCTTTGCCGCGACCGACATGCAGCCGCTCAACCGCCTGGACCGTGACACCACCGGCGTGGTGCTGTTCTCGCTCGACAAGCAGACGCAACCTGCCTTTGACCAGATGGTCATCGACCACGCTTTCGAAAAGCACTACCTCGCGCTCGCCGAGGGCAAGATCGACTGGGACGAAAAGCTCATCGACAAGCCCATCGCCCGCGACCGTCACGATAGCCGCAAGATGCGCGTTGGCGCCAGCGGCAAGCCGTCTCAGACGCGCGTGAAGGTGCTCAAGCGTCTTAAGAGCCGTCGTGGCCTGCCCACACGCTCGTATATCGATGTCGAGCTGCTCACCGGCCGCAAACACCAAATCCGTGTGCACCTGGCGAGCGAGCGTCATCCCCTGGTTGGCGACGACCTGTACGGAACGCCGCGCCCCTGCGGCCTGATGCTCCATGCCCACAGCGTGTCCTTTACGCATCCCGTAACCGGTGAGCACATCCACATCGAAGCCCCCTGCCCCTGGGAGCCCTAAAACCTGCCAAAAAGGGCAGGCACCTTTGTGGTGGCTTTGCCGCAATGGCTCAGCCGCGGTCCCAAAACGTCTCGATCTGTAACAGTTAGAACCCATTTTCCGGTCTATCCGTTACAGATCGAGACATTCGAATCCCCCTCAAGGGAAAATCTCAATCTGTAACAATTACTCGTCAAAATCGGTCCCAGATGTTACAGATCGAGACAAAGGGACGGCAAGGTTCGGAAGTATCTCAATCTGTAACACCTAGCCCACTTTTAACGGTCTAGTTGTTACAGATTTAGACAAAACGGCAGACAACAAAAGCGGCATCGCCCATCGAGGGTGTTGCCGCTTTTCTATTGAGGAACCTAAATGGTTTTGACCTTGCCCTGTCGCTAGACCGTGATGACGTTGTCCATCGACTGGTACTTGGCTGGCACCTCGCCCGCGGTAATAATCGTTGCGTCGCGGAAGTCCGCGAACTTGACGGGCGCCACCATGCCGAATTTGCTGGCGTCTGAGATTACGAAGCGTTTGGCGGTATGGCGCATCGAGATACGCTTGACTTGCGCTTCCTCGATATCCGGTGTGGTGAGACCTTGCTCGGCGGCGATGCCATTGGAACCCCAAAAGCCGCAGTTGAAGTTATAGCGGTCCAGGGTTGCCAAGGCGTCGGGACCGACGAGCGCCTCGGTCTCGGGCTTGAGCTCGCCGCCTAGCACCACGGTGCGCATACCACGCAGGGCGAGATGCTGAGCATGGAGCACGGAATCGGTCACATAGGTGACACCCTCAAGGCGCGGAAGATGCTCGATGAGCTTGAGGGTCGTGGAGCCCGAATCGATATACACAAAGCTATCGGGCTCCACCAGAGCCGCGGCACGGGCGCAGATGCGCTCCTTGTCATCGTTATGGAGATCACTGCGCTCGCTGATCGTCAGGTCGCGCGTCACGTGCGCGCGTTCCAGACTCGTCGCGCCTCCGTGCACCTTGGCGATACGGTGTGCGCGGTCGAGCGTCTGCAGGTCACGGCGAATGGTGGACGGCGTCACGCCCAGGGCTTCGGCAAGCTCCGGCACGGTAACCGAGCCGGCCTGCTGCACCATCGACACAATCGCGTTGAGCCTATCTTCCGCAAGCATCGCTTACTCCTCCTCGGGGTACACGACTCCCCAGTCGGCGCGGAGCTTGGTCATCAGCTCCATAACATCAGAAGCATAGCCCAGAAGCTCGCGCTTCGAATCATCTCCGGCAACGGCCTTCTCCAGGTCGGCCATCTCGTAGCACAGGGCATAAGCCTCGGTGCCCGCGGCGACCTCCTCGCGATGACCGTCCGCGGTCCACACGATCGTCGCGTGATCGGCGCGCGGATACTCGTTGACCTCGACATAGCAATTGTCAAAGCTGATGACCGAGCGCTTGGGCTGCTTGGAGTGGAGCGTAAGGCTCACGACGCCCAGCTGCTGCTCGGCATTTCGGCAGACGATGCCACCCGCGACGTCAACGCCAGTCTCGCAGGTGTTGCCCAGCGAAACGACCTCAGCGGGCTGGCTTGCCATAAAGAGGCGCATGACGGACAAGGCATAGACGCCAATATCGAGCATGGCACCGCCAGCAAGGTTGCGATTGTAAAAGCGGTTGGTCAGGTCGCCGTACTCCTTGTAGCTGCCAAAGTTGAGCTGGGCGAGGTTCATGCGTCCAAAGTCGCCGGCATCCATGCGGCGGCGCAGCTCCTGATACAAGGGCATGTGGAGCACCGTGGTGGCATCCATAAGGACCACGTTGTGCTCGTCGGCGATGGCACGGGCCTCGTCGAGCTCGGCAGAGTTGAGGGTAATGGCCTTCTCGCAGAGTACGTGCTTACCAGCTGCCAGAGCGGCACGCAGATAGGTGATATGCGTGTTGTGCGGCGTGGTGATATAGACGGCGTCGATATCCGGATCGGCATAGAGGTCCTCAACCGTTTCATAGACCTTCTCGATGCCATACTGCTCAGCAAAAGCCTGGGCCTTGGACAGCGTGCGGTTGGCGACGCCCGCAAGCTTGCGGCCGGCCAGCGCGAGGGACTGGGCCATTTGGTTGGCAATAACGCCGCAACCGATCACAGCCCAGCGAAGCTCGGGAGCCGTAAAAATGTCGTCGGGGAACGGCCGATCCTGGACCGAGGCAAACGCCGCCTTAGCGGCTGCTTCGGCGTCGAGCGGAGCCTGTTTGGAATCTGCCATGAGTGCCTCCTGAGTCATCGGAAGTCCTTCATTTCTAACAGCCCTATATTCGCACAATTGCGCGCGTATCTGCTCGTGTTTGCGTGTTTATTTGCTTATCGGTCATTATTTAGCCATAGTTGGCAGATGTTTGCGCGGTTATGCGCATTATCGCGCAAGGCTATGCGCGTAAATGCGCATGCGACGATCCTTATGAAACATAAAAGGGCGGAACACCATAGCCATAAAAGACAGAGTAGGCTGTATTACTCCACCCCTCTGGGGGGGGCACAGCCATCAAAGGACTGTTCCAAACTGCCGGCAGATAGGGACTTCCCTAACTGCCGGCACATAGGGAACGTCCCCAGCTACCGGCGTTTCAACGGCACTCATTTAAGCCTGTCCCCAATGAATGCCAAGCGACGACCACTCATTTAAGTCTGTCCCCAATGAGTATGTCCCCAATGACTGCCAATCATCGGCCACTCATTTATGTCTGTCCCCAATGAGCCCCCAATGAGTAGGGATAGAAAAAGGCCCGGGTGCCGTGGGGCATCCGGGCCTTTGCTGGCAACTTGTTGTTGCGGGCAGCTTAGAACTTGTGGCCGCACTTCTTGCAGACGCGCAGCTTGTTCTTGCCGTCCTTCTCGTGACCGACGCGGGTAACCTTACCGCACTCGGGGCAAACGAGATTGACGTTGGAGGCGTCGATGGGAGCCTCCTGCGAAACGATGCCGCCCTGCTGGTTGGCAGCGTTGGGCTTGACGGCCTTCTTGACGACCGAAACGCCCTC
>CABUSE010000056.1 GCA_902494135.1 uncultured Collinsella sp.
CCCGCTCTTTGGCCGCACCTGCACGCCCGAGCACCCCGTCGGACCGTGCATGGTGAGCTCCGAGGGCATCAAAGCGCGAGAACTCGGGGCGGATGGAAAGGCCCGAGTTGGCAATCGGCCCCAGCCCGCGCCACGTGGTGTCGCATGGCTCAAACACCTGCTCGACCAGCTGGCGCGCCACGGGGTTGCCGTCTGCGTTGACGCCACGGCGGTAGGCGTTGCCAATCGCGGGCTTGCCCTCGACAACCATCTGGACCAGCATGCAGATACCCTGCAAGATGTCGACCGGCTCAAATCCCGTTACCACGCCCGGGGTATTGAACTCGTCGACCAAAAAGCCAAAGGGGGCTAAGCCCGTGATGGTGGCGACGTGGCCCGGCAGGATAAAGCCGTCGATGGTGGTCTCGGGATCGTCGGCGATGGCGCGCAACGCCGGCGGCGTGGTCTTGTGGGCGCAATAGACCGAAAAGTTCAAAAGCCCGCGCGCCTCGGCCTCCAAGATGGCGGCGGCGATGGTGGGCGTCGTAGTCTCAAAGCCCACGCCCATAAAAATGACCGGGCGATCGGGGTTTTGCTCGGCAATGTCGAGCGCGTCGAGCGGGGAGTAGACGATGCGGATGTCGCGCCCGGCCGCCTTTTGCGCAGCGAGCGAGGTAGACGATCCGGGCACGCGCATCATGTCGCCAAAGGTGGTGATGATGGCGCCGTCTATGTTAGCGAGCGCGATTGCGTGGTCGATGTCGCGGTTGGCGGTAACGCAGACCGGGCAACCCGGTCCGCTCAGCAGCTTGAGCCCGGCCGGCATAATGGAGCGAAAGCCATAGCGGCCGATGCTCACGGTGTGCGTGCCGCAGACTTCCATAAGGTTGATGGTGCGGTCGCCGACGAGTTCATGGATGCGTTCGATGAGCTCGCGGGCCAGCTTGGAATCGCGAAATGCCGAAAAGTCGATACCGGAGCGAGCCGGCTGTCCGGCCGCCACTAGTATGCCTCGGCCGGGTTGCTGGCCAGTTGGTCTTCTTCGGCCAGTTCGGTCATGGCATTAACGAGCTCGAGCGTTTCTTGCGCTTCCTGCTCGTCGACGATCTGGATGCCAAAGCCGGCGTGTACGAGAATATAGTCGCCAACCTGCGCCGTCGGCACGAGTCGCAGCGACACGGGGCGCTCGATGCCCATCATGTCGACGGTGGCCTTGAGGTCGTCGTCGCGTTTGACTACTTTACCGGGAACGGCAAGGCACATATTGTTCCCCTTTTAGACGCTTTGCGCTGGATAGGCGCTCAATAATCCATCAGTTGATGGTAGCGCTCGCGGGGTTCGCGGGCAAACGCGTTACGCCTGTGAGACGGCTGGGCACAGCGGCGTGCGAGGGCGAGCTACTGCGATGCAATCTGCGCAAGACGAGCGCTTGCGACCGCCGCCTGACCGTAGGCGATGCAGCCGTCATTGACGGGTACGGTGTGGGGGACCAAGACAGCAAGGCCCGCGCTTTTGAGCTCGCGGGTGAGGAGCTGAAGCAGAAGTCGGTTCATGAACACGCCGCCCGAGAGCGCGACGGTGTCGATGCCCTCGCGTACGCAGATATCGCTGGCGATGTGCGCCGAGGAGCGCGCGACGGCGACATGGAAGTCGAGCGCGAGCCTGTCGGCGGGCGCTCCGGCTTCAATTTCCTCCAAAAGTGCCTCAAAGAGCGCTTTCTGGTCCAGAACATAGGGGCCGTCCAGCCACGATGGGTCAGATGCAGAATAGCCGGCGCTGTCGTCGGGAAAACGGGCGGTTTCGCTGTCGAACGCGCGCCAGGCGGCGGCTTCGAGTTCTATGGCGGGTTCGCCCTCGTAGGTTGCCTTGTCGCAGATGCCCAGAATTGCTGCCGCGGCATCAAAGAGACGCCCCATGCTGCTGGTACGCGGGCTGTTGATGCCGCGCTCAATCATGGTGGCTGTCACGCTGCGCGTTTGCTCGTCGAGGCTGTCCAAAAGCCGAGCGGCACCTGGGTGCTCGAGCAGGCCGAGCTCGCTGAGCAGGGCAAAGGCGTTGCGGCGGGCGTCGCGCACGGAGGCCGCCCCGCCGGGGAGCGCCCAGGTGCGCAAATGCGCGGCGCGCTCAAAGCCGCCAAGGCCGGCGACAAGAAACTCGCCGCCCCAAATGGTCCCATCGGTGCCGGCGCCGGTGCCGTCAAAGGCGATGCCAAGGACGCGCGCGTCGGTTGTAAGCTGGCCCGCGGCGATGGCCTCGGCCATTACGCTCGCGATATGCGCATGATGGTGCTGCACCTCGACGAGCGGCAGATTGCATTTTCGCGCCTGTTCGCGCGCCCACTGGCCCGATAGATAGCTGGGGTGTAAATCGCAGGCCAAGGCGGCAGGCGCCAAGTCAAAGAGATCTTCCAAGCGCGTGCGCGCGGCGTTCCAGGCATCGAAGGTCCCGCCGTTTTCAACATCGCCGATATGCTGCGACACAAAACAGGTTGCCTCGCCGTTCGTCCCTTCACGCGTGAGCGCAATCGTGGCCTTTTGTTGTGGCCCGCAGGCGAGCACGCAGGACGGAGCGCCGTCGAGCGCCGGCAACGGCAGCGGCTGGGGTGCATATCCGCGAGCGCGGCGCACGGGCATAACGGCGCCGTCGACCACGCGCACTACAGAGTCGTCGTAGCGCGAGAGGATCGCGCGGTCGTTACCGAGCAACGCGTCGGCGATGCCGGCGGCAACGAGGTGTTCCCAGGCAAGATCGTCATCGGTCTCGATGGGCTCTTCGCTCAGGTTGCCGCTGGTCATGACGAGCGCGTGCATACCGTGTGACGCGGCAGCTGCAAGCAGAAGATGCTGAAGCGGGGTGTAGGGGAGCATGACGCCGAGCTCGGGCAAGTCGTGCGCGACAGACGGTGCGAGTATGAGGGCGTCGGGAGAATCGCCGCCGCTCTCGCAAACGGCACGTCGGCGCAGCAGCACAATGGGGCGGATACTGCCGGCGAGCAGATCGCGCTCAGCGTCGTCGATATGGCACAGGCGCCCGGCATCGGCAAGACTGCGCACCATGACGGCAAGCGGCTTATTGCTGCGACGCTTGCGACGGCGCAGCTCGGCCACCGCCTGCTCGTTGGCAGCGTCACAGGATAGATGGAATCCGCCCAGGCCCTTGATGGCGACGATGCCACCGCTGGCCAGCAGCTCAACGCAGCGCTCGATGATAGCGTCGCTGGCCTCGCGTGTGGTGCCGACGGCCGGTGTCGCGGACGAATTCCCGCACGCATCGCCGTTCACAGCCTCGCGCCACGTAATATGCGGCCCGCAATCAAAGCAGGCATCGGGCTGCGCGTGAAAACGCCGGTCGAGTGGGTCGGCATACTCCGCGGCGCAGGAGGGGCACATGGGAAAACAATCCATCGAGGTGGCCGCTCGGTCATAGGGCAGCGAGCGAATGATGGTAAAGCGCGGTCCGCAATTGGTGCAGTTGATAAAAGGGTAGTGATAGCGCCGATCGGCGGGGTCGAACAACTCGCGCAGACAATCATCGCAGGTGGCGATATCGGGTGAGACGAGCGTGGTGTGCGCGGTCTGATCCTGCGATGCCACAATGCGAAAACCCTGTTCATTGGCGGCATCCCAACCGTTGGCTGCCAAGCCCACAACCTCGACATGCTCTACGCGGGCTGCCGCAGGCGCATGCTCAGAAAGCGCGGCAACAAAAGCATCGAGCGCATCGGCCGGAGCGTGCGCCTCGATATGCACGCCGTCGCCCGCGTTGAGCACCCATCCGCAAATGCCATGCGCCATGGCCTCGCGATACACAAACGGCCGCATGCCGACGCCCTGCACAATGCCCGTTACATGGATATGCGCATGTCGCATGCGACCCTCCTTCGTTGAAATGTGTGCTGTTACAGCCCCAGGCTCTGCTTGGTGGCGGCGCAGGTGAGCTCGCCGTGTTTGACGCCGCGCAGGCCCAGCAGGCGGTCGGCTAGTTCGTAGACGCGCTCGCCGCGACCCTTGAGCGCCAGAATCTCCAAACAGTTGTGGTGATCCAGATGCACGTGCATGGTCGATACGATCTCGTTGGTGTAGTCGTGCTGCACCTCGTCCAGGCGGCGCGTCAGATCGCCGGTGTGATGGTCGTAGATCATAGTGAGCGACCCGATAACGTGCTCATCGGGCGTGCGCATCTGCTCTTTGGCGATCGAGGCGCGAATCAGGTCGCGCACGGCCTCGGATCGGTTGGCCACGTCGCCGCGGCGTGCGATCTGCTCGTCAAAACGGCGCAGCAGGTCGTCGGGTGCGGTAACCGAAAAACGGACCAGCTCGGAGCCGGAGCCACTACAGTGGCAGCCCGCGTCACCGTCCGCCCCGTGCGGATGCTCGTGCTCGTACCCGCAGCCGTGCTCGTGCTCGGCCACGCTACACCAGCTTTACGGAGCCAACGGAGTTGTGGTCGGCCTCGATGGCCTC
The DNA here is from genome assembly GCA_902494135.1 of uncultured Collinsella sp. Lineage (GTDB taxonomy): Bacteria > Actinomycetota > Coriobacteriia > Coriobacteriales > Coriobacteriaceae > Collinsella. The sequence continues at coordinate 4,443 of CABUSE010000056.1, forward strand.
CTCGTAACCCTCGAGCGCGTCATGCGCCTCGTGCAGCGCGGCCATGGCGGCCTCGAGCTTGGCGCCGATGCGCTCCATGTCAAAATTCTCGGTCGCATGCAGCAGCTGATGGCTCCACTCATGAGCGAGCTCGATGGTGTCGTCGACCTGCTTGACGCTCATGGCAAGCTGGCTCATGTTCATTCCAACATCATGCATGGGAAATCTCCTTTTGTATGGGGCAGTTCAGTGACTCAGATTTTACTACGCCCGCTCTGCGCGCAGTTGCATAAGAAAACGGGTACGAGTCTGTGCGACCCGCACCCGTTCACTGGGGGCTGTTTGTGACTACCATACTATCCGTGGTTGCACTCGGTGCATCCAGAAGTCCGGCGAGCGGTGCAAAAGCGCTCATAGACGGCGAGTAAGTAACAAGCGTATTACAGATGCTTCTCCAGCAGCGCCTGCAGCCTCGCCTTGGGCAGAGCGCCAACCGAGCGGTCAATCTCCTCGCCGTTCTTAAACACAATCAGCGTGGGGATGCTCATGACGCCATACTTCATGGCCAGGTCCTGGTTGTCGTCGACGTTGCATTTGGCAACGGCAAGCTTGCCCGCCAGCTCATCGGCAACCTCGTCAACGATGGGCGAGAGGGATCGACAGGGCCCGCACCACGGTGCCCAAAAATCGACCAGCACGGGCAGGCTGTCGTTAACGATGGAATCGAAGTTCTCGGGGGTAATCTGATTAATGTCAGCCATGGTGACCTCCATAATGCGACGCGGCTTGGCCGCGTAAAACTCAGTACGACCGTGCTTATACCCAGCCGCCCGCAAAGCAACCACTCGCGGGCAGCTCTTTTATATAATGGTGGGCACGCAAACGATTGGAGAGCGCATGCCCACGTCACAAAGCCAGAAAAAAGAAGCCATCGCCCAGGCGGCCGAGCAGGAGCTCACATCGCTTGCGGTCCGTGGCGTGCGTATCGCGGGCAACGCGTGCTCGCCGATCGTGCTGGTCAAAGGCGATTTGGACGAGGCCGAGCGTTCGGGTGGCGAGCTTGCCGCCGGCCCGGATGGCGCGGCGTTGCGCAAGGCGCTTGGGGCCATCGGCTACGCGCCCGAGGATTTTTGCGTGCTGGCAAGCGTCGCCGGCGTGGGTGACGGAGCGGTCGCGGTGGGCGAGACTCTGCCGTGCGAGCTGTTCCGTGAGGCGCTTGAGGCTTTGGACCCCGAGGCGGTGCTACTGCTCGACAACAACGCGGCTGACGCCATGCGCGAGACCTACGCCGATATGCTCGTGGCGATCGATGACTTCGACACCGCCATGCTCAAGCCCGGCTTGATCGCCCATGTGCAGGGTCGCCGCGTGCTCGCGCTCGACGGTTTTGAGGCGGCGCTCACTGACAAAGCCGCCAAGCAGCGCATGTGGGCATACATCAAGCAGCTGACCCCGGCGGCCGCTCCGCTGTAGCGGATTGGCGCCGGTAAGGCGGCCCTGACGGGTCGAGCGCGGCGCCGGCTTATCGCGTCCCTACATCACAGCGCGCAGCTCAAACCGATCGCCGTTAATGCGGAACTGACAGTTGCCGCTCATGCGCTCCACGGCAAGTTTGATGCTCCTGGTGCCAAAGCCGTGGCCCGCATGCCGGGTCACGGGCATGCCGTCGACCATGCGCGGCGCGCGGTCAAACGTGTTGGAAACTAACAGCAGCAGCTGGCCGTCCTCTAATCGCAGGTCAAAGTCGACGAATCGCTTTCCTTGGGGTGCGGCGCTTGCGGCGGTGATAGCGTTTTCCAAGGCATTTGAGAGCACACTAAACAGGTCGGCGTCACCTACGTGGATGGTTTCGGGTACGGCGGCGCGCAGGTTGGCGGTAATGCCGTTTCTATTGATATCCGAGTTAAATGACGAAAGCGCGATGTTTACGGTCTCGTTGGCACAGAAGCGGCGTACGGCGGTGCGGTCGCCGGCTTCGCAGAGTTCGTCGATGCGTTTGAGCGCCTCGTCGGTGTGGCCCTCCTCAATTAAAGCGGCCAGGCCGCGTAGGAAGTGGCGCATGTCGTGGCGAAGAATCGACAGCTCGCGCCCAGATTGACGCCAAGCCTCGAGCTCTTTGATGGCGGCGCTGTCGCGGGTTTCGAGCATCCAGCGCTCTCGCTCGGCGGTTTCCTTTTCTTCGTATTCGCGCAGGTAAACGGCAAGAAACATAAGATAGAAGGCACAGAGCGCAAATGCCAAAAACTCAACCGTCACCACCGAGCCCGAGTGGAACAGCGTGGTGTAGACGTTGGTGGCATAGTCAAAGACGTAATAGACGAGCGGCAGGATTAAAAGGATGCCCAGCTCGGTGGTGCTTTTAATCGCCAAGCGCGGACCGATGTCGCCGGCCCAATGCAACAGGACGGCAAAGACGGCGAGTGTGGTCGCGATGCGCGCCAGATAGTACGCGATCTGAGAATCGGTTGCGGCAAATGCGGCAATGCCCATCCAATTGCTGAACTGGCAGCTCAGATAGGCACTCGTAATGCCGAGCACGGCAAGCAGCGGGCTCAGGCGGTAGCGCGCGCACAAATAGATGACGAGCGGCAGATGCACGACGAGCGGATATACCTGGCGGGCGAAAAGCTCGCCGCCGACGGCATTGGCGAGGCCAAATGCGCATCCAGTTACGGCACCGACCAGCACCAGTTCAAGCGCATGACGCCGGTTGATCTCGACACCGCACAGCGCCGCCGAGGCAAAGACGCCAAAGAGCAGCGTCGTGGCGTGGTGGATTGCCCAAAGGACCATTTCGACCGAGGAGACCATCAGTGTCTCCCACCCTCAAAGCGCACCGCAAAGTAGGCGTCTTGGAATCCCTGCTTGCAACTGCGCGAAAGCGGGATGCACGCGCCCGAGCGCATGACGATGTCCGTGCGGTCAAAGTGATCGATATTGCGTAGGTTGACCTGGTAGCTGCGGTGGCATTTAAAGAAGGTGGCATTTTGCGCCAAACGGTCTTCGACGCTGCGGAATGATTCGAGTGCCTCGATATCGCGTCCGTCGCGCAGGTGGAAGACCACGTGCTTGTTGCGCGCCTCGGCATATTCGATGTCGGACAGGCGCAGGGCGTGGTAGCCAAAGGACGTTTTGATGACGAGTTCGTCGGTTGCCGCCGGGCGCATGCTCGAAAGCTCGTTAAGTAACTGCGCCAGGCGTTCGTAAGTCACGGGCTTGAGCAGATAGTCGAAAGCACGGACCTCGTAGGACTCCAGTGCAAACTCGGGCGATGAGGTGAGAAACACCAGACGCACGGCGGTATCGGCCTGGCGCAATTCGCGCGCGGTGTCCATGCCGTTGACGAGCGGCATGATCATATCGAGCAAGATGATGTCGGCGCGCGATGCGGCATGGCGCGCCAGCAGGTCCTCGCCGCGCGTGACGAGCGCAACATCGACCGCCGTGCCCGTCTCGCTCGACCAACGGTCGATCATCCGGTGCAGTCTATCTAGAAAAGCGACGTCGTCGTCGCAGGCAATAATCTTGAGCATTCTGAGCCCCCTTAGTAGTTCGATTTTGCCACATTGGGTGCGCACTGCTTGCGGGGGTGCGCCCGTTCGTGCCTCACGGTGCGCAACTCGCGCCGAGCGGTATTGCGGTGACGAAAGATGCCTCCTGCGCCATCGAGAGCTCGGCTATCCTCAGCTTGCCAGTTCGAATATGGACCTGCCACATGATCGAATCTTTATTTCAACTTTACACCTAGGTTTACAGCTGTCTTGTCAGCTGTAAACCTAGGTGTCATACTAAAGCCCCAAGATTCGCCAAAAGAGAGGGGCCTTGATGGCACAGAGCGCG
>CABUSE010000057.1 GCA_902494135.1 uncultured Collinsella sp.
CGGTGGAGCGATAGGAGCTCTTGCGGGTATGGCTTGTCCGCAGGTTGATAGGTCCCGAAGAGCTCTTATCGCCCCGCCAGGATGGCGATGCGGGGCAATTCATATATTCGCAAGAAGGTGCCGCAGACCCTATAGTGTTTGGTGAACATTATCGTTCAATTTTGAAACACTTGAGATGCTAAGCCACAGATAAGGGCTGCGGCTGGAGACGGGGCGAACCATGGACAGCGATGCCAAGCTGCAGATTCTGATCGAGGCATTGTCCGCAGCCGGAGCATCGGCGCTGGCAATCGACGAGCGCGGTGGCGTTGTAATCTCGACTATGAGTGACGCTGTGCTCGAGCAGGATGTCGCCGCTTTTGTTTCCAAGCGTCTCGCTCGCGTGGGCGATGGGGCGCGCCTGGTGATGGGCCACGAGGGTATGCGGTTGAGCTTGACGGTGCGCCCGACGGCCAAGGAGTACGGGGCGCTTTGGGTGGTCGTGGCGCATGAGGTGCGCGCCGCCGCCGCGCATGCGGGCATCGAGTGGTTCAATGCCGATGAAGTCGAGGCTCGCTACGAGTCGAGTACGTACGGCATCGTCGAAGACGCGGCAGCGGTCGCTGCCCCCGTACGGGAGAGCTACGCGCGCGGGGTACCCCTTATGCTCGAGGGCGAGCTGGGCGCGGGGCAGGAACAGATTGCAAAACGTTTGTACCTGGATGGACCCTATGCCGATCAGCCCTTTGTGTCCGTTGCGCTCGATGAGCTTACGGATCGCGGCTGGCGCCATCTGCTCAAAAGTTCCGAATCGCCGCTATTCCAAACGGGGCTGACGCTTTGCATGGGCGGCTGGCATGCCGTTGGGCCCCAGCGCCTGCGCGAGCTCGTGTCCGCAATGATCGACACGGCGCTCGCAACTCGTAGCCATGTGGTGTTGACGGCAAACGATATGCCGGGCGGCGGCGAAAGCGACCAGGCTGCCTTTGTGACCGAGCGTCTGGCCTGTGCAGTGAGTGTGGCGCCGGCGATTGCCGAGCAGGGCGGCGCGTCGGAAAAGGTTGCGCGCTATCTGGAGTATCTGGCAGATATGTTTGAGACGGCAATACCTGCCTTGTCGTCCGCGGCGGCAAAGACACTCGATGACTATCGATGGCCCCGTAACTATCTGCAGCTGCGTGAGGTTTCGGAACGACTTTATATATTAGTGGGGGCGGGCACGGCCGAGCGGGCGGTGGCGGAGGAGGTACTCGCCCAGGAGGACGTTATCAAGACCGCGACCTTTGGTGCCCCGACGCTCGATAGCGATCTGTATATCTTGCGCCCACTGGCCGATACCGAGCACGATATCGCACGGCTGGTCGTAGGCCACCTTCACGGCAACAGGACCCGAGCTGCCGAAGTGCTAGGCATAAGCCGTACGACCCTGTGGCGCCTGCTGAAGGACGACGACCGTTAAGCGAGGTGCCCGTGACCGCGTGCGGTACGTGTGCTACAGTCCAAAGCAGTATTGTTTCGATTCTGTTACGGCGTGCGGGGGCGTATGGCGGAGACTTCAAAAACAAATCGGGCTCGAAAGCCCGCGGCGCCGGTCAACCGTCGCACGACTTCGCGGACATGGGGCAAAAGCGCCTCGGGGTTCGACGGCTCGTTCAAACGCACTAAATATGGCTATCCTTCGACAAGCGCCCGCTTGGCCATGCAGGCCGAATCGTCGCTGTGGGGCCGTAAGCGCGTGGTGGGGTCAAAGCTCAAGCACGATGGAACGCTCGGCTACATTAGCCGTGGCGCTGCTCGCCGTAGCGGCCTCAATCCCGCAGGCTGGCATCGCTATGTTCCGATCGCGGTCGTTGTTGCGGTGATTGTCATCGCGCTCGCGGCGCTTGGTTACGCCGGCGGCGGGGCCAATCTGGACGCAATGTTTAAGTCGCCCGAGCTCGCGCATGCAGGCACCGAAGTTGTCGAGGGCGTTCAGACTCAGACGGGCGTCGCGCCCCAGCGCGGTATCGTTGCGGCGGCCTCCACCATCGCCGATGCGCAAAAGGACGAGGACGAACAAGACGACGGCGCCGAAACGACTCACACGAACGAAACGACGACAACTCCATCGGCAAGATAAGTTGCGAGTAGGACAGCAAATTTGAAACGTGGCCTTTTAACTGGCCAAATGTCGAATGCCAACAGTGGTGCACCCGATGTCAATCACCAGCAGCGAGCGGGCCGCATTTGCGCCAAGGTGACGCGAAATGAGAGGGCGCTGACCTTCTGGTCGCGCCCTCGAAATTGAACGTCAGATTGGCGTGAATGCGGCCCGCGCAGCGTCAGCGGCCCCGCCGTTCGTTAGAACGGCGGAACTGTCTACCTAACATACACCACGTTGTCGCGGCGCGGCTTGGCCTCGGGGAGCGTGCCCTCGGCATAGCCCAGAACGCAGTGACCGACGCCGCGTAGGCTTCCGTCGGCGGGCAGACCCCAGCTGGCCAGCAGCTCCAGGCCTTCGGGCGAGTCGAAGACCTCGTGCGCGCGGTGGATCCAGCACGAATCGACACCCAGCGCATAAGCCGCGTTGAGTAGGTTGCCCATGGCAAGCGAGCCGTCTTCCAGATGCGTGGGCACGCTGTGGTCGACCAGCACCACAACAACGGTTTTAGCGCCGTAGAAGGGGTCGCCATCGCTGCCCATAACTTGGGCATTAAGCTGCGAGAGGCGCTCGACGGTCGCGGGGTCGGTAACGGCGACAAACGTCACCGGCTGGCGCCCCATGCCGCTGGGCGCGTACTGGCCTGCCTCGATAATGCGTGCGAGCTTCTCGGCCTCGACAGGGCGGTCGCTGTATTTGCGGCAGCTGCGGCGGTGGATGAGCGCTTCGATGGTCTCCATGGGTTCTCCTAGCGATGACGTTGCAGATGCTCCGTTCTTACCCGTCGTGCCGTAGCCGTAAACGCGCAGAGGGCCTCAAGCAGCAATAGCCACCAATCGGAAAAGCCGGCTTGCATAAAACTGCGGCAAGAATGTGATTAACCAATGGGATGATTAAACGTTTTATCCCGTCTACCCTGCGGTTTTTTACCACTTGCCTAAATGATGCCCGCATAACTTCTGATAAAGGTTTTACTAAAGGAGTACTAACGTTTATCAACGCGCCGTGGTGGCGCCGGGCCAGGAGGTAACTATCATGTTCCAGGCTGGAGATGTCGTCGAGACCGACTTCGAAGGATTTCTGAAGCTGCTGCGTTCCAAGACGCGCGCTTTCGTGTCGATTAACGATCACGAGTACTACATCACGCACACCGATGGCTATTGGCGTGTTCAGGATTGCGAGGCCCTCAACGATAAGGGCCACTTTACTGACTGCTCCGAGCTGGTCAACACGGTCTGCGAGGTCGTCGAGCTGCCTTGGATCTGCGGCAAGAGTCTGCACGATAGCTTCTCGGGCGCTACGGTCTACGAGGCCGTCGCCGCCTAGCAGCAAATAATCGATTTCCTCTCTTGACCGCCGGCGCTGCCCCCGCGCCGGCGGTCTTTTTTGTCGATATGTTGTATAGCTTGCGCGCTGCGAACGAAGCCCTTGACGATAGTCAAAACTCGGACTAATCTGAAATCTCAATTAGTCAAAATTCGGACTATCGAATGGTGGGAGAGATGGATTGCGCGGTTACGTCGGTCGATTTTGACCGGATGCTCAACGGGCTCGACCGTATTTATTCAAAGTTCGCGCGTGCCTGCGGCCTTTCGGATTGCGCCTATTGGATGCTCGTCGATATCAGCACGGCGGACGAAAGCGTTGCTGTGAGCCGGCTCACGAGCGAATGGTTCCATAGCAAGCAGACCATTAACTCGGCAATTAAAACCCTGACGGCGCGAGGGCTTGCAACGCTGGAATTTGCCGAAGGCAGTCGTAAGAATAAGGTCGTTTGTTTGACCGATGAGGGCCGGCGGTTCGCCGAGCACTATGCGTTACCGGCGGTTAAAGCCGAGCAGCGTGCCTTTGACGCGCTCGAGCCCTGGGAACAGCATGAGATTATGCGTCTGGTCGGCAAGTTTTCCCATGTGCTCAACGAGGAGTGCGAGGTGTTTAAACAGCAGATGGCCGCCGAGAGCCAAGTGGAAAATCAAGAAGAGGGGGAGACGTGCGACTCTTAATGAGGTTTATGAGGCCGTATCGCGGGCTGATTGCGGTGACACTGTTTGTGCTGCTGATAGATAACGTCGGCACGCTGCTGGTGCCTACGATGCTGGCGAATATGGTCAATACCGGCATCACGACGGGTGATGTCGACTACATCCTGCGCAACGGCCTGTACATGCTTATCGCGACCGGCATGGCCAGCGGTGGCGCGGTGCTGGGCTGTTATCTTTCGGCTCGCCTGGCGGCCAACGTGGCCTGTGACATCCGCAACGCCGTCTACGACAAGTCACTCGAGCTGTCTGCCAGCGACTTTGAGCGCTTTGGCACCGGCTCGATGATCACGCGCTCGCTCAACGACATCAACGTGATCCAGCAGGCGATTCTGCAGACGATTCAGCTGGTGCTGCCGGTGCCGTTTTTGGCCGTGGCGGGCATCATCTTCGCTTGGCATATCGATCCTGCCATGGGTACGCTGCTGGGTGCAGTCGTGGCGATTGTACTGGTGGCGGCGGTCTTTACGGTCGCTAACGCAGCGCCGATCTTTATGCGCCTGCAGAGTTTTATCGACCGTATGAACGTGGTGCTGCGCGAGAACATCGTGGGCGTGCGCGTCATCCGCGCGTTTAACAAGGAGCGCCATGAGGAGCAGCGCCTAGACGAGGTGTTTAGCGATTACGCGGCCAACGCCATCAAGGTCAACCACCTGTTTGTGGGTCTCGATAGCTCCTGCTTCTTTCTGATGAATATCGCCGAGGTGGCGGTGCTGTGGGTGGGAGGCAATCGCGTAGGCGTCCACGCCATGCAAATCGGCAGCATCTCGGCCGTACTGGAATATGCGCTTCTGATCCTGTTCTTTGTGATGATGGCACAGATGGTGATCCTGACGTTGCCGCGCGCCGCGGCGTGCCTCAACCGTGCACAACAGGTGCTGGAAATTGAGCCGAGCATCGTCGATGGCGAGCGAACGCTCGACGCGGGCGCGTCCGACTCAAAGGACGGAGCAGACGCGGTCGCCGTGTTCGACCATATGTCGTTCCGTTTTGACGATGCCGACGAGGACACCCTGTGCGACCTGAGCTTTGCCTGTCGCCGTGGCCAGACGACCGCGATTGTGGGCTCGACGGGATCGGGCAAGTCGACGGTGGCCAAGCTCCTGCTGCGCTTCCACGATGCCTCGAAAGGCGCCATTCGCCTGGATGGCGTTGACCTGCGCGACCTTTCGCAAGACGAGATTCGCGGGCATATCGCTTACGTGCCGCAGAAGGCGTGGCTGTTCTCGGGCACGGTGGCGAGCAACCTGCGTTATGGCAACGAGGGTGCGACTGAGGCCGACATGCTTCACGCGCTGCAGGTTGCCCAGAGCACCTTTGTGCTCGATCAGCCGCAGGGACTCGATACCCCGGTGGCGCAGGGCGGTACGAACTTCTCGGGCGGTCAGCGTCAGCGTCTGGCCATCGCCCGTGCGCTCATGAAGCACGCTGATCTGTATATCTTCGACGATAGCTTTTCGGCCCTGGACTTCAAGACCGATGCCGCCCTGCGCCATGCGCTGCAGGACGAAACGCGCGATGCCGCGGTGCTCATCATCGCGCAGCGAATCTCGACGATTCTGCATGCCGACCAGATCGTGGTACTCAAAGACGGCGAGGTCGCGGGCCTAGGCACGCACGACGAGCTCATGGAGACCTGCGAGGTGTACCGCGCCATCGCGGAATCGCAGATGAAGGGAGGTGAGTAGCATGACCGAGGAGCTCAAGAAGCAGGGCGTCGGTGATGACGTCGTGGCAACAGGGACGGCTGAGGAGGCGGCGGTCGTGCCCAGTCTGGACGATGCCGCCAAGGCTGCAGCCGGGCGCGAGGCGCGCCGCCAAGCGCTCTACGAGGAAAACGAACGCGCCGAGGACGAACGCGCCCGCGCTGAGGCAGAACGCATGCGCGATGTGGACGACGAGGACGAGGACGAGAAACCCCGTGACACCCGGGCGACGGTGCGCCGTCTGTGGAGCGAGGCTGCCGGCGACCATTGGCGCTTCTATATCGTGTTCGCGAGCATCGTGTTCTATGTCATCTTTAACACCGCGGCGCCGGCGTACAGCGCCCGCGTCATCGATGAGCTGTGGGGACACGTAAAGCTGGCGTTTGCCAACGACGCTACCTTCAGCATCACCTGGGAGAACTGCGGCAGGACCATCTTCATCTACTTTATGATCTGGACGGCCGCCGCCTCGTTCTACGCGCTCCAGAGCTTTTTGATGTCGAGCGTGGCCGAACGCCTCAACCTGCGTCTGCGTAACCGTATCGCTCAAAAGCTCAACCGTCTGCCGCTTGCCTACTTTGACGCGCATCGCCCCGGCGAGGTCGTCAGCCGCGCGACCAACGACTTGGACAAGATGTCCGAAAGCATGCAGCGCGGACTGCTGCAGTTACTGGTGTCGATCGGCACCGTGCTGGGCGCCGTGGGCGTGATGTTCGTGTTTAGCGTGCCGCTCACGCTGGTCTTTTTGTTCTTTACGGCGTTGTCGCTGCTAGTGACCAAAGTGGTCTCGCGCCGCACACATGACGTGACCGGCGAGCGCCAGGAGTGGGTGTCCAAGATTACGAGTGCGGTCGAGGAAGGCTATTCGGGCCGTCTGGTGATTCGCGCGTTTAACCGCGAGCGTCAGAGTTCTGCCGAAGTGCATGAGGCCTCGAAGGAGCTAGCGCGCGTGAGCACCAAGGCCGACTTTATGATCAATGCCGTCGGCCCCGCGGTGCGCTTTATCGGCCGTTTGGCGCAGATCGTGATCGCGCTGGTGGGCTGCAGCATGCTGGTCGCCGGTCACATGACCGTTGGCGTGTTCCAGGCGTTCTTCCAGTTTATCTACGAGGCGTCCGAACCCATGACGCAGCTGTCGTTTACCTTTAACTCGCTGCAGAGCGCGCTGGCGAGTGCGGAGCGTGTGTTCGACCTGCTCGATGAGCCCGAGATGGAGGCCGATCCGCTGCCGGACGAGGCTGCCAAGCTGTCGGGTCGCGTTGAGGGCCGCGTCGCTTTTGAGCACGTGCGCTTTGGTTATTCGCCCGACAAGCCGCTTATGCGCGACGTGTCGTTTACCGCCGAGCCGGGTCAGAAGATTGCGGTGGTGGGAACCACGGGTGCGGGCAAGACCACGCTCATCAACCTGCTCATGCGCTTTTACGAGATTGACGGCGGGCGCATTACGCTCGACGGTGTGGACACGAGCCGCATGGACCGCGGCGAGCTGCGCCAGCAGTTTGGCATGGTGCTGCAGGACGCCTGGCTGTTCGACGGCACCATTGCCGAGAACATCGCCTATGGCTGTCCCGAAGCGACGCGCGACGAGATCGTGGCAGCCGCACGCGCCGCGCAGGTCGACTTCTTTGTGCGCACCATGCCGCAGGGTTATGACACGCGGGTGGCCAACGATGCCGAGAGCATTAGCCAGGGCCAGCGCCAGCTGCTGACCATTGCGCGCGTGCTGCTCAACAACCCGGCGATTCTCATCCTGGACGAGGCGACGTCGAGCGTGGACACGCGCACCGAGCTTGCTATCGGCCGCGCCATGGACGCGCTCATGCGCGGGCGCACCAGCTTTGTGATCGCGCACCGCCTGTCGACGATTGTGGATGCCGACCTCATCCTGGTCATGGATCACGGCAATATCATCGAGCAGGGCACGCATAAGGATCTGCTGGCTGCCGAGGGCGCTTACGCCGACCTCTATCTGAGTCAGTTCGCATAATGCGACAAAGGGGCAATCCCTTTGTCGCATCGGAAATAAGGCGCGCCGGGGATGGATTCCCTGGTGCGCCTTTTGCGTCGGTGCCGATGTCATCTTGTGCTGCTTGCGTTCCTAGCGCTCGTCCACGAGCTTGGCGACGAGGGCCTTGAGCTCGGCCACCTCTTTCTCGAGCTCTTTGACGCGGCGGGCGTTCTCAGTGATGCCTTGACGGTTGAGGGCGGACTGCTCGGCGGCATCGTCGGGCATGTACTCGCGATGCTGCTTGGCATCGAAGCTCTCCTCGAACACGCGGCAGCCGTTGCGCTTGATGATGCGTCCCGGCACGCCCACGACGGTGCAGTTGTCGGGC
>CABUSE010000058.1 GCA_902494135.1 uncultured Collinsella sp.
AGCTCGAGCAGCTCATGCGCGGCATGTTCCACAACGTGGACGACACCGCCAAGGAGTATGGCCAGGAGGGCAACTTCGTTATGGGCGCCAACATCGCCGGTTTCCTGAAGGTCGCCGACGCCATGCTCGCCCAGGGCGTCTGCTAAATCTTCGCTCGATATAGCATGTGATGAGGCTCCCAGCTATCCGGCTGGGAGCCTTTTTCTATGGTGACGATGGCTGTGCCCCCTCGTTTGGTACACTTAAAGGTACTGGACAAGTGAAGAGATGGGGGAGAACGTGCTCAAGTTCGGTATCTACGTCCGTGTTGGAAACGCGGCCGAAGCCTATGAGCTCTTGCAGAAGAACCGCAACAACAAGATTGTGGGCGGCGGCATCTGGATGCGCCTGGGTTCGCGTCGTGTGGCGACGGCGATTGACCTTTCGGCCTGCGGACTCGATCAGATCGAGGAGACCGAGACCGAGTTTCGCATCGGTGCCATGTGTACCCTGCGCCAGCTCGAGCGTCATGCCGAGCTCAACGCGCTTGTCAACCATGTCTTTGAGTTCGCCGTCCACGACATTGTGGGCGTGCAGCTGCGCAATACCGCCACGGTGGGCGGCAGCATCTACGGCCGCTTTGGCTTCTCGGACGTGCTCTCGGCGTTCCTGGCGCTCGATTCGTATGTTGAGCTGACGGGTGCCGGCCGTGTGCCGCTCGCCGAGTTCGTGGACATGGGCTATGTGCGCGACGTGATCGAGCACGTCGTGGTCGTTAAGCACGACTACCGCGCAAGCTACGAGGCCGTGCGCAAGGCTGCGACCGACTTCCCCTCGCTGAACGTCACCGCCGCCTGGTGGGACGGCTCCTGGCACGTCACTGTGGGCGCCCGCCCGCTGCGCGCGACCTTGCTGCAGGGCGAGGCATGTGACCTCACCAGTGAGCAGCCTTCCGAGGACGAGCTTCGCGCCCTTGCCGCATCCGTGCGCGCGCTGAGCTACGGCACCAACCTGTGGGGCTCGGCCGACTACCGCCGCCGCATCTCGGCCCCGCTTGCCGTCCAGGCTGTGCGTCGCGCCGCCGGCATCGAGCTTTCGGCCGCGCTTGCCCACGAGCTCGAGGGCGTGCAGATTCCTAAGTTTGCCACGGACGAGTATTCCTGCCGCCGCGTGCCCGGCGTCGATTCTAGCGAGGTGCGCTAATGGCTGCCAAACTCATCGATCTTTCCTTTACGCTCAACGGCCGTAAGGTCAAGGTTCAGATTGCCCCCGACACCATGCTCTTTGCGCTGTTGCGCGAGCAGGGCTGCACGTCGGTGCGCTGCGCCTGCGAGACCACCAACTGCGGTCTGTGCACGGTGTGGCTCGACGGCGACCCGGTGCTGAGCTGCTCGGTTCCCGCCGCCCGCGTCGAGGGCCACACCATCACCACGCTTGAGGGCCTTAAGGCCGAGTCCGAGGCGCTGGCCCGTGCGATGGCTGCCGAAGGCGCCGAGCAGTGCGGTTTTTGCGCCCCCGGCCTCATCATGAACGTGCTGGCGCTCGCCCGCGCCGCCAAGGAGGACCCAAGCCTCGTCGCCACGCGCGAGGAGCTCTCGCGCCAGCTGGCCGGCAACCTCTGCCGCTGCAGCGGCTACGAGAGCCAGCTGCGCGCCATCGTCCGCTTCCTCAACGAGTCCGGCGTGCAGGTGGGCTTTGAGATGCCCGAGCTGCCGGTCAACGACACGAGCTCCGACGGTGTCGTCTACAAGCAGATCACCCGCAAGCAGCCCAAGAAGGACTCGAAGGCGCTGCTCGAGGGCCGTCCCGTCTACACGGGTGACCTGGTGCCCGCCGGCGCGCTCATCGTCAAACTCAAGCGCAGCCCGTATGCGCGCGCCAAGATCCGCTCCATCGACACGTCGCGCGCCCTGAAGGTGCCCGGTGTGGTGGGCGTCTACACCTACGAGGACGTGCCCCAGCGCCGCTTTACCATCGCCGGCCAGAGCTATCCGCAGCCGAGTCCCTACGACCGCTTGATCCTCGAGAACCTCGTCCGTTACCAAAACGAAGAGGTGGCGATCGTCGCCGCCGAGACCGAGGAGGCCGCAGACAAGGCGCTCAAGCTCATCAAGGTCGACTACGAGGTGCTCGAGCCGCTGCTCGACTTTACCCAGGCACTCGATAACGACATCGTGGTCCACCCCGAGGGCGACGTGACCTTTATGTTCCCGCAGGGCGGGGATGTCTCGCGCAACCTGGTGTGCAGCGGTACCAGCGACTTTGGCAACCTTGACAAGGCGTTCGCCCAGAGCGACATCGTGTTCACCCGCACCTACACCAGCCAGGCCACGCAGACCGCGCCCATGGAAACCTTCCGTGCCTTCGCGACGACCGACGCGTTCGGGCGCATCTCGGTGACCTCCTCCACGCAGGTGCCCTTCCACGTGCGCCGCATGGTCGCGCAGTCGCTCGACATCCCGCAGTCGCAGGTGCAGGTCATTAAGCCGCGCATCGGCGGCGGCTTTGGCTCCAAGCAGACGGGCTGCTGCGAGATCTTCGTTGCGTTCGTGACCCAGCAGACCGGCCGTCCGAGCTACTGCTGCTACACCCGTGAGGAGACCATCACCGCGGGCAATTCGCGACATCAGATGCAGATGACCGTCAAGTTGGGCGCCATGAGCGACGGCACCATCACGGCCATCGACCTGCACACGCTGTCCAACGCCGGCGCATACGGCGAGCACGCCACCACGACGATCGGCCTCTCGGGCCACAAGAGCCTGCCCATCTACAACCATGTGAAGGCGAGCCGCTTTAGCTGGGACGCCGTCTACACCAACACCAACCGCGGCGGCGCGTATCGCGGCTACGGTGCCACCCAGGGCCAGTTTGCCGTGGAGAGCGCCGTCAACGAGCTCGCCGACATGCTGCACATGGACCCCGCCGACCTGCGCCTTAAGAACATGGTGCACGAGGGCGAGGTCATGCCGCAGTACTACAACGAGAAGCTCAACGCCTGCGCACTCGACCGCTGCCTGCTGCGCGCGATGGACATGATCGGCTGGCGCGACAAGCCGCTGGCCGTGGACCTGGGCGACCGCGTGCGTGCCCTGGGTTGCGCGCTCACCATGCAGGGCTCGGGCATCTCCAATGTCGACATCGCCGGCATCGACATGCGCCTGGAAGAGGACGGCTTCATTACCATCGGCACCGGCGCCACCGATAACGGCATGGGCGTCGACACGATCCTGGCGCAGATTGCCGCCGAGGAGCTGGGCGTGGAGAGCTCACTGATCGTGGTGCGCGGCGTGGACACCGATGTGTCGCCGTTCGACGCCGGCTCGTACGCGAGCTCGGGCACGTACGTGACGGGTCTGGCGGCCAAGAACGCCGCGACGGAGCTGCGCGAGAAGATTTGCGCCAAGGCCGCCCAGATGTGGGACGTGGACGTCGCCGATGTGGTCTTTGATGGTCAGTACGTGCGCCTGTCCGACGAGCGTGCCGCGCGCGAGCAGAACCGCTACCTCACGCTGCGCGACTTTGCCAACCTGTGCGTCAAGAACATCGCGGGCGGCGACGCGCTGACCTCGCATGCTTCTGCCTGCCTGCCCGTTTCGCCTCCGCCGTTTATGGCCGGCATTGCCGAGGTCGAGGTCGACAAGGCCACCGGCAAGGTGACCGTGGTGGACTACGCGGCGGCTGTGGACTGCGGTACCGTGATCAACGAGGCGCTCGCGCGCGTCCAGGCTGAGGGCGGCATTGCCCAGGGCATCGGCCACGCGCTCTACGAGATCGTCGAGCATGACGACCGCGGTCGCCTGCGCACCGGCAACTTTATGAGCTACAAGCTGCCTACGCGCCTGGATATCGGCAGCATTCGCGTGGCCTTCGAGCCGAGCTACGAGCCGACGGGTCCGTTTGGCGCCAAGTCGATCGGCGAGGTCGTCATCAACACGCCGCTCGCCGCCGTGGCATCGGCCGTGGCACACGCCACCGGCCACCAGGTGCGCTCGCTGCCCATCACGCCCGAGAAGGCCCTGCTGGGGGAGTAGCGGGTCGGCGAACAAGTCGTAATGGGCGGGGCGGGGCAACTCGCCCCGTCTTTCGCACTCGTGGTGAGGTCGTGAGCCTGTAAAACGTGTGCGTGCGCTTGTCGTTCGTATCTGCTATCATTCCTAGTCTGTGCGCTCATGCGGGCGTGGCGGAATTGGTAGACGCGCCAGATTTAGGTTCTGGTGGGATTCCCGTGAAGGTTCGAGTCCTTTCGCCCGCACCAACGCATCTGCGTCGGCTTCGGCCGTCGCGACTCTTTGTTGCATAAAGGTACCAGCACCTCAGATAAGCTGGGCAGTATGAGGAGGAACGTGTTGAACATCACCGCTTCTGACGTCAAGGACGCCAAGCTCACCGCTACGGTCACCATCCCGGCCGCCGACGTCGACGCCGCGATCAAGAAGGCCTACAAGGACACCGCCAAGAAGTACCGCTTCCCGGGCTTCCGTGCCGGCAAGGCTCCCCGTCCGGTCATCGATTCCGCTCTTGGCGCCGAGGCTACCCTCGCTCAGGCCACCAACGACCTGATCGCTGCCAACGAGCCCGCCGTCCTCAACGAGCTGGACATCGTCCCCACCAAGAACGGTGACTACAAGGAGCTCGACCTCGCCAAGGATCACGAGGACTACACCTATACCGTCGAGTTCTCCCTGCGTCCCGCCGCTGAGCTCTCTTCCTTCGACGCCGTCGAGATCGAGATGCCTCCCGCGGAGGTCACCGAGTCTGAGATCAACAACCAGGTCGAGATGCTCCTCAACTACCGTGCTACCTTCGAGGACGTCGAGGGTCGCGCCGTCGAGGCTGACGACTATGTGACCGTCGACCTCAAGGCCGTCGAGAACGCCGACAACTTCGCCGCCGAGGGCCGCATGCTCATCGCCGGCAGCGACAGCAATCCCAAGGAGTTCAACGAGGCCCTGATCGGCGCCAACGTTGACGATGTCAAGTCCGTCACCTGGACCGACGAGGCCGAGGAGGGCGAGGAGGCCGAGACCCACACCGTCGAGGTCACCGTCAAGGGCATCAAGGTCCGCAACACCCCCGAGCTCACCGACGAGCTCGTCAAGTCCGACTTTGGCTTCGACAGCATCGACGCCATGCGCGACGCCATCAAGCTCGAGATCGAGCAGGACAAGGCTTCCCGCCTCCCGGCCGAGAAGGAGAACCGCTGCGTCGCCGCTCTCGCCGAGCGTCTGCAGCTCGACGAGATGGACGCCGACTACGAGCAGTCCGTCTTTGAGGAGCTTGGCCAGAACTTCCTGTCCAACCTCGCTGCTCGCGGCATGACCCTGGACACCTGGCTGCCCGCTTCCGGTCTGACCATGGAGCAGTTCATCGGCGATCTGCACAAGCAGGCCAACGACGTTGCCCGTGAGTCCCTGGCGCTCGACGCCCTCGCCCGTGAGCTCAAGATCGAGGTCACCGAGGATGACATCAACGCCGAGTTCGAGAAGGCCGGCGTCAAGGACGTCGAGGCTTCCAAGGCCGAGTTCATCGCCGATGGCCGCATGCCTGCCGTCCGCGAGTCCATCCGTCGCTCCAAGGCCGTCGACCACTTGGTCGAGAACGCCAAGGTGACCGAGGTCGACGAGACCGCCAAGGACGCCGAGTAATTCTCGCCACCTTGCCCGCGAGCGCATGCGTGTGCCCGTGATGGGGTAAAGTTATACACCGGTTATCCGGTTGCTTCGTACGGTGCCAGCCAATGCATAGCATGCGGGCACCGTACGTTTATCTAGAACCAATTTGGTCCGCAAGAGAGAAATGGAGATGCGTATGATCGCTAAGTTCGATTCCGCCCTCGTGCCATATGTTATCGAGCAGACGCCGCGCGGCGAGCGCAGCTACGATATCTATTCGCGCCTGCTCAACGACCGCATCATCTTCTTGGGCGAGGAGATCAACTCCGTCAGCGCCAACCTGGTCGTTGCCCAGCTGCTGCATCTTGAGAGCCAGGATGCCGAGAAGGATATCTCGCTCTACATCAATTCGCCCGGCGGCGAGGTCTACTCCGGCCTGGCGATTCTTGACACCATGAACTTTATCAAGCCGCAGGTTTCCACCATCTGCGTCGGTATGGCCGCGTCCATGGCCGCCGTGCTGCTTTCGGCCGGCGCTAAGGGCAAGCGCTTCTGCCTGCCGCACTCCAAGGTCATGATTCACCAGCCCAGCGGTGGTGCCCAGGGCCAGCAGACCGAGATCGAGATCGTGGCCGAGGAGATTAAGAAGACCCGTCGCGAGCTCAACCAGATCCTGTCTGACGCCTCGGGCCAGCCGATCGAGAAGGTCCAGGCCGATACCGAGCGCGACAATTATCTGACCGCTGCCGAGGCCCTCGACTACGGTCTGATCGACCGTATCGTCACCTCGCGCGACCTCGCCGCGAAGGATGCCTAGGATGGCAGGAAACATGCAGGACAACTTTGACGAGAACGGCAACCCCATCCGCTGCTCCTTCTGCGGAAAAGAGCAGGGCCAGGTTCGTCGCCTCGTAAAGGGTCCGACCAACATCTTTATCTGTGACGAGTGCGTCGCCGCCTGCTCCGAGATCCTTGAGGAGTCGCTGGCTTCGGACTTTATGGACGCTGCCCGCAACGGCAAGCTGCCGGGCTTCCTCAACGACCACGGCCAGGCTGCATCCCAGCCCGCCGTGGACCCCGAGGCCGAGGGCTTTGAGCTCGAGGACGACCGCCAGGTCATCACGCACGTGCCGACGCCGCACGAGATCTATGACGAGCTTTCGGCCTATGTCATGGGTCAGGAGGACGCCAAGCGCGCCATGTCGGTGGCCGTGTACAACCACTATCGCCGCGTGATCGAGGGCGGCGCCGCGGTGTCTGCCTTTGACGACGGCATGGGCTCGCAGTTCAACGACGATATGGACGAGGTGGAGCTCGCCAAGTCCAACATCCTGCTGCTCGGCCCCACCGGTACCGGCAAGACCCTGTTGGCCCAGACGCTCGCGCGCATCCTCGAGGTGCCGTTTGCCATCGCCGATGCTACCGCGCTCACCGAGGCTGGTTACGTTGGCGAGGACGTGGAGAACATCCTGCTCAAGCTCATCAACGCCGCCGATGGCGATATTGAGCGCGCACAGGTTGGCATCATCTACGTTGACGAGATCGACAAGATTGCCCGCAAGGCCGAGAACCTCTCCATTACCCGCGATGTTTCGGGCGAGGGCGTTCAACAGGCGCTGCTTAAGATTCTTGAGGGCACGGTGGCCAGCGTTCCGCCCACCGGCGGCCGCAAGCATCCCCAGCAGGAGCTGCTGCAGATCGACACGACCAACATCCTGTTCATCTGCGGCGGTGCCTTTGTGGGTCTGGATAAGATCATCGCCGATCGCGTGGGCAACAAGGGCGTGGGCTTTAACTCCGAGATCGCCGGCCCCACCTCGGTCGACGAGAACGACCTGCTGCGTCAGGTGCTCCCGCAGGACCTCAACGCCTTTGGCATGATTCCCGAGTTCGTGGGCCGTACGCCCGTCGTCACCCAGACGCAGGCGCTCGACGAGGACGACCTGGTGTCGATTTTGACCGAGCCCAAGAATGCCGTGGTGCGCCAGTACCGTAAGATGTTCCAGCTCGAGGACGTCGACCTTGAGTTTGAGGACGCGGCCCTGCACGAGATCGCCCGCATGGCACTCGCCCGCAAGACCGGCGCCCGCGGCCTGCGTGCCATCTGCGAAGACGTGCTTCAGCAGACGATGTTCGACCTCCCTAGCGAGGAAGGCGTTACCAAGGTCGTCGTAACCGAAGCTGCCGTAAAGGGCGAAGAACAGCCCCAACGCATCTACGGGTAAACCTGCCAAAAACGTGCTTGCAAATAGCCTCCGACCATCCGCGGTCGGAGGCTATTTTATATATACGCAATAACCCCAACTACCTGTGTTATTCTGTGTGTTTGTTTAAGCCTCAGCGAAGTCATATCAGACTGAAGTAATCGATACCTAAGGGGAGGAATGCAGACCCTAGCGGGCCTACATTCCTCCCCGGCGGGACAGGGAGAGATATATGGAAGAAATGCCCAAGAACTACGATCCGTCGACCAACGAGCCGGCGATCCTGCAGAAGTGGCTCGACGGCGGCTACTACAAGCGCCGTGAGGGCGTGGGCGACTGCACCGTCACCATTCCGCCTCC
>CABUSE010000059.1 GCA_902494135.1 uncultured Collinsella sp.
CAGGCGGAACGTGATAAACACGCCAAGCACCATAATGCCCCAGAGGACACCCTGCGAAACGGCGCCCTGCAATGCAATGAGCATGCTTCATACCTCCTAGGATAGGGTGGACACGTGATGTTCCATAATAGCGGTAACAATGCATAAAAGAGCTGCGGACGGATGTTTTGTCTCATCCGTAACAAGCAGGGCGAACGCCGGTCTTTGGCGTTCGCCCCTGTGGCTCAGATATTGAATAACACGGCAACGGCGCGAGTATGGGCCCTAGGCACATCGCCGCACATGGCGCTACTCGTCCAGAGCGGAAAGATCGATGCCCAGAGCCTCGGCCATCTCGTCGTTCTTGACGACGACCAGGTCCTTGCTCGAGAGGTGCTTGATCGGCATATCCTCGGGCTTGGCCTCGCCCTTCAGAATCTTAACGGCCATCTCGCCCGCGGCGTAGCCCAAATCCTCGTAGTTGATGGAGAGGGTAAACAGGCCGCCGGCCATGCACATGCCCTCCTCGCCAGTCACGAAGGGGAGCTTATTTTCCTTGCAGATCTGACCGACCTGCGAAGCGCCCGCGGCGATGGTGTTATCGGTGGGGGAGTACAGCGCGTCGACCTTGCCCACGGCAGATTCGACGACGGACTGGATCTCGTTGGAGCTCGAGACGGTGAAGTCGGTGTACTCCAGGCCCAGCTTGTCGAGCTCTTTCTTGGCGGCCTTGATCTGGACGTCGGAGTTGGACTCGGCGGTGCAGTAGAGCAGGCCGATCTTCTTTACGTCGGGCAGGACCTTCTGCATCATCTCGAGCTGCTCGGCGACCGGGGTGAGGTCGGAGGCACCGGTGACGTTGGTGCCGGGCTTGTCGTTGTCCTGGACCAGGCCGGAGGCGGCGTAGTCGGTGATGGCGCAGCCCACGATGGGGATATCGGCCGTGGCGCCAGCGGCGGCCTGCGCGGCGGGCGTAGCGATGGCATAGATCAGGTCGACGCCATCGCCCACGAACTTGTCGGCGATGGACTTACACGTGGACTGGTCGTTCTGGGCGTTCTTCTGATCGATTTTGACCTTAAGGCCGCTCTTCTTGATGGCCTTGACAAAGCCGTCGTTGGCGGCGTCGAGTGCGGAGTGCTCGGTAAGCTGCAGAACGCCGATGGTGTAGTCGGAACCGGCGGCTGCGGAGCCGGAACCAGAGTTGCCGCCGCATCCGGCAAGCGGGGCCAGTGCGAGCAGGCCAGCAGAGACCAGAAGGCTCCTGCGGCTGATGGTGATGTCCTTCATATCGTTACCCCCCAGTATAGAAATGGCTGGAAACACTGCACTCAAACAAAGTGCAAGTGGAACTATAGTAGCGCGGATGTCCATTTTTACAATAACCTGGCGGGTTTTTTAATACAGAACCGGATGGGCGGTACGGGTAGTCGAATGGACGGCGGAGGCGTTGTCCTCGTCGAGGGCGGCGAAGAGCTTCTTGCCATCGAGGAGACGCGTGGTGACGTTTCTCATGCGGCCAATCTCTACGGTACGCAGCGTGTCATCGGCGCCTCGGGCGTCATAGACCGTTCCCAGCAAATACGAGATGCCGTCCCGTTGCTTGATGGCAAAGGGGCGGATTGTCATCCGCGTCACTTCGGCTTCGCCACGTGTCGTGACGCTCGAAATATCAAAACTCACCGTGGTTCCGTGGTCGATGGCCTGCTCAACGAGCTCGCAGGTGTCGATGCGTTTGACGGGCGTGCGCATGGCCTTGGTGGATTTGCTGCCCACGCTTGGAGCGGGCTCGGGTGCATCGAGGTAGCCGCGAACGTCGGCACTCGCCATGGCGACCAAGTGCTGCGCCATGCTTTTTCGAATGGCGATGGGCGTAGAGCGGTTGCGCATGACCATGCCGTGGAGCCGGATGATCTCCTCGTCGGTGAGCGGGCGGGTCAAGAGCCGATACCCCACGCCGCGCTTGTATTCAATCTCATATCCGGCATGGCGAAGTGCGGAGATGGCGGTGTAGATGCTGCGCCGCGCCGCCGAGATGGGCATGCGGGCGGGGTCGTCGGGATGGGCGAGGCGCCCGATCAACTCATCGGAAAGCATGGCCTTGTCCTCGCCGGTGTTCTCGCTTAATAGTTGCAGGATGCGAACGGCGCGATAGGCTGCCATCGAGGCGGCGCCTCTAGTCGTGGTGTCGTAGGTTTCAACAGCGGCTTCGGTCATGGTGCCCACGTCCTTTCCGTTTTGGGTAGCGACGGTATGGAACCTAGGACGCGGGGCTTTTCCAGGGGCGCAGGGCGCTCTGGGAGGTCGGTAGTCGTCGGCAAACGGCGGTTCGAGTTTTCAACAGCCCTGCTCAACTGACCAAAAACTTGCCAAAAGCTTGACGGATGCTGTTGAAAAAAGCGCCTCTCGACCGATGTCGAGAGACGCTTGTGCGATGAGCGTTGGCGTGTGGCGACGCGAGCTAGCGTCCGACGATTAGAAGTCGGCGTTGCCCACGGTGCGCGGGTGCGGCAGGACGTCGCGGATGTTGCCCACGCCGGTGAGGTACATCACCAAGCGCTCGAAGCCCAGACCGTAGCCGGCGTGCTTGCAGGAACCGTAGCGGCGCAGGTCAAGGTAGTACTTGTACTGCTCGGGATTCATACCCAGGTCCTTGATGCGGGCCTCGAGCAGATCCAGGCGCTCCTCGCGCTGGGAGCCACCGATGATCTCGCCGATGCCCGGCACCAGGCAGTCGGCGGCGGCGACGGTCTTGCCGTCGTCGTTCATGCGCATGTAGAAGGCCTTGATCTCGGCCGGGTAGTCGGTCACAAAAGTCGGTCGCTTAAAGTGTTCCTCGGTCAGGAAACGCTCGTGCTCGGTTTGCAGGTCGATGCCCCAGCTCACGGGATAGTCAAACTTGTGACCGGCGGCGACGGCCTGCTCCAGGATTTCGACGGCCTCGGTGTAGGTAACGCGGGCAAAGTCGGAGTTGGCGACATGGTCCAGGCGCTCGAGCAGACCCTTGTCCACAAACTTGTTGAGCATATTGAGCTCGTCGGGGCAGGCGGCCATAACGTCCTTAAGGACGTACTTGAGCATGGCCTCGGCGTTGTCCATGTAGTCGTTGAGGTCGGCGAAGGCCATCTCGGGCTCGATCATCCAAAACTCGGCGGCGTGGCGCGTGGTGTTGGAGTTTTCGGCGCGGAAGGTGGGGCCAAAGGTGTACACGTCGCCAAAGGCCATGGCAAAGTTCTCGGCATTGAGCTGGCCGGACACGGTGAGGCTTGCATGCTTGCCAAAGAAGTCCTGGCTCCAGTCGACCTCGCCGGACTCGGTGAGGGGCGGATTTTTGGGGTCGAGCGTGGTCACGCGGAACATCTCGCCGGCGCCTTCGCAGTCACTCGTGGTGATGATGGGGGTGTTGACGTAGACAAAACCCTGCTCTTGGAAGAAGCGGTGGATGGCGGCAGCCGCGACAGAGCGGATGCGGAACACGGCGCGGAACAGGTTGGTGCGCGGGCGCAGGTGCTGCTGGGTGCGCAGGAACTCGACGGTTGCACGCTTCTTCTGCAGCGGGTAATCCGGGGCGCTGACGCCTTCGACCTCGATGGAAGTGGCAGAAAGCTCGAAAGGCTGGGGCGCATCGGGGGTCAGCTTGACGGTGCCGGTGCAAATGAGTGCGGCCGAGACGTTTTGATGGGCGATCTCGTCGTAGTTGTCGAGTGCCTCGCGGTTCATGACGACCTGCAGGTCGCGGAAGCAGCTGCCGTCGTTGAGCGTAACAAAGCCAAAGTTCTTCATGTCGCGGACGGACTTGACCCAGCCGGCGACGGTGACGGTCTGGCCGCCGAGCGACTCGGCATCGGCATAGAGCTGCGCGATTTTGGTGCGGTTCACGTATCCTCCCATAACGGTTGAATGATGGTTATCCATACAGTTCGATATTCTAGCAGCTCGGCTCATTTGGGCTATACAGATAAGGCATTGGCGGGATGGTTTTTCAAACGAAAAGCGCCCGCGGCCAAATGGTCGCGGGCGCTTGGCGTGGTGCCTTTTGGCTGTGTGGCGCGGGGCCTGGCTACTTGGTCTTGGCTACCAGCAGCGGGTCGCCGAGCTTGACGAGCGGGTTGCCGCCAATAAGCGTTCCGGACTCGCCGACATGGTCGATGCTCTTAAGACGGTCGAGCTCGGAGACGATGACGGTCACGATGTCTTCGTGACCAGCGGCCTTAATGGCCTCGCGGTCGAAGCTGATGAGCGGCTGGCCTGCCTTGACCACATCGCCCATCTCGACAAAGCGGGCAAAACCCTTGCCGTTCATTTCCACGGTGCCCAGGCCAACATGGATGAACACGCGAAGACCGTCCTCGGTGATCATGCCAATGGAGTGGTTGGTGACAGTGGTGGCGCCGATGCGGCCGTTGGCGGGCGCATAGATGGTGCCGGTAATGGGCTCGATGCCATAGCCCTGGCCAAGCATGCCCGAGGCGATCGTCTCGTCGGGAACCTCGTCCAGGTTGACGAGCACGCCGTTGACGGGGGCATAGATGACGCCTTCGCGGGTGGCGAAGCTTGCTGCGGGCGGAACGGACGCCTCGCCGGCCGAGGTGAAGGTGGACTTAAGCGAATCGAGCAGACCCATAGTTGCCTCCAACTTAAATAGGCGCATATCGCGCGTTTGGTTTGCCGGAAACGTTTCACATGTGTTTCGCGGCTTGGTCAACGCCCCCTATTCTACGCTGCCCAGCGATACCTCTGAACTGGGATTATGTGATATATCAGTTGAAGGGAAACTTATTGCCGGAGTGTTTCTGCGCCACGGGTTCAAGTGGGGTACGCTTGAAGGCGAAAAACAAGGGCGCATAATTTGCGCGAAGGGAGCACATATGATTGTCGAGAACCATGCGCTGTGGGGCGAGGAGCCGACCGAGGATTATCCGGCGACGTTTACGTATTTGGGTGCCGAGCCGT
The DNA here is from genome assembly GCA_902494135.1 of uncultured Collinsella sp. GTDB lineage: Bacteria > Actinomycetota > Coriobacteriia > Coriobacteriales > Coriobacteriaceae > Collinsella. The sequence continues at coordinate 4,933 of CABUSE010000059.1, forward strand.
TGCCCGATAAACCGAATGGCCGCCGCCCCGCGGTGATTATCTGTGGCGGAGGCGGGTTTACACATATCGCTCCGCACGAGCAGGACCCGGTGGCGTTTGCATTTTTGGATCACGGTTACCAGGCCTTTGTGCTCAACTATGTCACGAGCTCTACGGGTGACGTGAGCTTTCCGCACCCCCAGGCAGATCTTGCCAAGATGGTCGCCACGGTGCGCGCCAACGCCGACGAGTGGCATGTCGATCCTAAGCGCGTGTGCGTCGTGGGATTCTCGGCGGGCGGCATGATCTGTGCCTCGCTGGCAACGCAGTGGAAGACCGGCCCCTTCGCGGCACTTGCCGGGGCACGTCCGGACGACATTCGTCCCGATGCCGTGGTGCTGGGCTATCCGCTGCTCGACTTTGCCTATGTGCGCGACATGCAGACGCGCGATCCGCGCATTGACTTGCGCGTGCCCAAGACGGGCGGCAAGACGGGGCGCGATTTGCTCAACGACTACCTGTCGATGGTGACGGGTGGCGAGGCAACTGACGAGCATTTGGCCGATATCTGCCCCACCACGCATGTTTCGCGTCAGATGCCGCCGACCTTTGTGTGGGGCGTGTCCGACGACAAGACGGCGCCGATCGCGCAGGTCTACCCGTTTGCGCAGCGCATGGCCGAGGAGGGCGTTGCATGCGAGATGCACGTCTTCGACCAGGGTGGTCACGGCCTTTCGCTCGGCAACGCCAACACCGCGGTCGACAACGAGGACAAGCAGGTGGCGGTCCGTCCCTGGATCCGCCTAGCCTTCCGCTTCCTGGAGCGCCATCTGTAAGAGGACGGGCATCCCAGCCCTTCAATAACTTGCGGTGAAATAGTTCCGATCTGGGGCATCAACCAGCCCATCCAGGAACTATTCCACCGCAACTTCGTTTTTGATGCCCCGCCCGGAAACTGCGCCCCAGTTTTGCCTTTCAAGGTGGGACGCAGTTTCCCATAGGGCCTCGACTGGGAAAGCGCGTCCCGTTTCGAGCGGGGATTCCGGGATGCATTTTCCGTAAGAGGCCTGTTTGGGAAACCATATCCCGTTTCGAGCCGGAATTCTGGGATGTAGTTCCCCGAGAGGCCTCATCGGGAAACTATGGCCCTGAACTCTCCTGCCTGTCCCCATTGCGCCAATTTGCTGATTGAACATCGTTGCATGTTCGCGCTATCATGCATGGTTAAAATTGGTTAGCCATGGCAAACGGTTAGCCATGGTGAACATAAATACAACGCCCTGCGGGCGCCGGGGGAGGAGCACGGACGTGAAGCTCGATACACTCGAGATTGGAAAGGACGCCGTTGTCGCATCGGTGGCATCGGACGATCAGGCACTCCGACAGCATATTTTGGACATGGGTCTAACGCCGGGCACCGAAGTCACCATGATGAAGTACGCCCCCATGGGTGACCCGCTCGAGATCCGCCTACGTGGCTACGAGTTGACGCTGCGCAAGGACGATGCCGCTCGCATCGAGCTCGTGGGTATTCACGACACCGATACGGGTCCGCGCGCTAACGCCGCAATCGGCACGACGGAGCATCCGGCCCTGGGCGAGGGGACGTATTCACCCCGCGCCGCGAAGACGGCCGTGCCCGAGGGCGCACCGCTGCATTTTGCCCTCGCCGGCAACCAAAACTGCGGCAAGACCACGTTATTCAACCAGCTGACGGGCTCCAACCAGCACGTCGGTAACTTTCCCGGCGTGACGGTCGACCGCAAAGATGGCACCATCCGTAACCATCCCGAGGCGAGCGTTACCGACCTGCCTGGCATTTACTCCCTGTCGCCGTACACAGGCGAAGAGGTCGTGAGCCGTCAGTTCATCCTTGACGAGCGCCCGGACGCCATCATCGACATCATTGACGCCACCAACATCGAGCGTAACCTGTACCTGACACTGCAGCTCATGGAGCTTGACCGTCCTATGGTCATCGCGCTCAACATGATGGACGAGGTGACCGCCAACGGCGGCGCCGTGGACGTCAACCTGCTCGAGAGCCTGTTGGGCGTGCCCGTTGTCCCCATTAGCGCTGCCCGCAACGAGGGCATCGGCGAGTTGGTGGACCACGCCCTGCACGTGGCACGGTTCCGCGAGCGCCCTGGTCGCCTGGACTTTTGTGCGCCCGACGGCCCGGACGGCGGTGCGCTGCATCGCTGCATCCACGGTATTGCTAACCTGATCGAGGACCATGCCGTGACGGCGCACATTCCGGTGCGCTTTGCGGCGACCAAGCTGGTCGAGGGCGATGAGCTGGTAACCGAGGCGCTTCACCTGGATCGCAATGAGCTCGACGCTATCGAGCACATCATTACCCAGATGGAGGGCGAGGCCGGCACCGACCGCCTATCTGCGCTGGCCGATATGCGTTTTAGCTTTATCGGCGACGTGTGCGGGCGTTGCGTCGTCAAGCCGCACGAGAGCCGCGAGCACGTGCGCTCCGTCAAGATTGACCGCATCCTGACAGGTCGTTACACAGCCATTCCGGCGTTTCTGGTGATCATGGGCCTCGTCTTTTGGCTGACGTTTGGCGTGATTGGCGCGGCGTTGCAGGGACTCATGGAGGACGGTATCGCTGCCATCATCGCCTCGGCCGATGCGGGCCTCAAGGCATTCGGAACCAACGACGTGGTGCGCTCACTGGCTGTCGACGGCGTACTTACGGGTGTGGGCAGCGTGCTGACCTTCCTACCGATTATCGTCGTGCTCTTCTTGTTCCTCTCCATTCTGGAAGACTCCGGCTACATGGCACGCGTAGCCTTTGTCATGGATAAGGTGCTGCGTCGCTTTGGCCTGTCGGGCCGCAGCTTCGTGCCCATGCTCGTCGGTTTTGGCTGCACCGTGCCGGCTATCATGTCGACCCGTACGCTCCCATCCGAGCACGACCGCAAGATGACGGTCATGCTCACGCCGTTTATGAGCTGCTCAGCCAAGCTGCCGGTTTACGGCTTGCTGTGCGGGGCTTTTTTCCCGCAGGCGACGGTTCCCGCCATGGTCTCGCTCTATCTGATCGGTATCGTGGTCGGCTGCATCGCGGCTTTGGTGCTCAACCGCACGGCATTTAAGGGCGACCCGGTGCCGTTTATCATGGAGCTCCCCAATTACCGCCTGCCGAGCGTCAAGACGAC
>CABUSE010000060.1 GCA_902494135.1 uncultured Collinsella sp.
GAGCTCAAGGCCCAGGGCTTTACCGACGTGGTCGTGGCCACCGGTGCCTGGATGCCCGGTTCCGCCGGCCTGGGCGAGGGTGCCGAGCTCGATGTGCTGGAGTTCCTCGAGGCCGCCAAGAAGGGCGAGAAGCTCGAGCTGGGCGAGGACGTCGTGGTCATTGGCGCCGGCAACACCGCCATGGACGCGGCGCGCGTGGCCAAGCGCCTGGCCGGCGTGAAGAACGTGCGCCTGGTGTATCGCCGCACCAAGAAGCAGATGCCCGCCGACGAGGAAGAGCTTGATCTTGCTCTTGCCGACGGCGTTGAGTTCTGCGAGCTGCTGGCGCCCAAGGCACTCAACGGCGCCGTGCTGACCTGCGATGTTATGGAGCTTGGCGAGCCGGATGCAAGCGGCCGTCGCAGCCCCGTCGCCACAGGCGAGACCGTCGAGCTGTCTGCCACCACGGTGATCTGCGCCGTGGGCGAGGGCATCGACGCCAGCCTGTACGATGCCGCGGGCGTCGAGCACGACCGTCGCGGCCGCCTTGCCGCCACCTCCACCGGCGTTGAGGGCGTTTGGGCCGCAGGTGACTGCCGTCGCGGTCCTGCCACCGTGGTCGAGGCTATCGCCGATGCCGCCGAGGTCGCCCGTGCCATCGCCGGCGTGGACTTTAACAAGTACGCCGACTGCAACGAGCAGGCCGGTCGCGAGGACACCTGCTACGAGCGCAAGGGGTCGCTGTGCCGCGACAAGCGCAACTGCACCAAGACCCGCTGCCTGGGCTGCGGCTCGGTGTGCGAGGTCTGCTGCGACGTGTGCCCCAACCGCGCCAACGTGGCAATTAAGGTGCCGGGCCTGGCCAAGCATCAGGTCGTCCATGTCGACGGCATGTGCAACGAGTGCGGCAACTGCGCCGTGTTCTGCCCTTACCAGGAGGGTCGTCCCTACAAGGACAAGCTCACCCTGTTCTGGAGCGAGGAGGACATGGAGAACTCCGAGAACGAGGGCTTCCTGGCCGTGGACGAGGACCACTTTAAGGTTCGCGTCGCCGGCACGGTCCGCACCGTCTCGGTCGATGCCGTCAACACCGGTCTTCCCGAGGCCGTCCGCCTGACCATCAGGGCTGTGCGCGACAACTATTCGTACCTTCTTAAGAAATAGGCGAGTCTCTTATGGCCAAATCCATTCAACATAACGTGGCCTACGTTGCCTGCGGAAGCGGTTGCGCCTCCGCAGGCGGCGATGCCCGCTGCAGCGAAGGCTGCATTGGCTGTGGCGCCTGCGTCACGGCTTGCCCCCACGGTGCCATCTCACTGGTCGACGGCGTTGCCCGCGTGGACCGCTCCAAGTGCACGGGCTGCGGCCTGTGCGGCATGGCGTGCCCGCAGCGCGTGATTGCCTTCGTTCCCGGCTACCAGAACATCCTGGTGCGCTGTAACAACACCGACAAGGGCGCCATTGCGCGCAAGATCTGCGACACGAGCTGCATCGGTTGCGGCATGTGCGCCAAAAAGTGCCCTGCCGGCGCTATTCGCATCGAGGACAACTGCGCCCATATCGACGGCGCGGACTGCCTGTCGTGCGGCATGTGCGCGGTTGTGTGCCCGCATGGCGCCATTCACGACCGCACCGGCATTGCCGCCGGCGTGTAGAAGGGAATCACCATGGCACAGGAATTCACTTTTACCGTTAACGGCGTGGAGCGCACGACGACTCAGAACAAACCGCTGCTGCGCTACCTGCGGGACGACCTGCATATTCACTCCGCCAAGGACGGCTGCTCCGAGGGCGCGTGCGGTACCTGCACCATCCACGTGGACGGTGCGGCCGTCAAGGCGTGCGTACTGACCACTGCTCTTGCCGCCGGTCGCAACATCGTGACCGTCGAGGGCCTGCCCGAGGACGTGCGCGAGGCCTTCGTGTACGCCTTTGGCGCCGTGGGCGCCGTGCAGTGCGGCTTTTGCATCCCCGGCATGGTCATGGCGGGTGCAGCGCTCATCGCCGAGGACCCCGAGCCCACCGAGGAGCAGATCAAGTACGCCATCCGCGGCAATGTCTGCCGTTGCACCGGCTACAAGAAGATTATCGAGGGCATCTCGCTGGCAGCTGCGGTGCTCCGTGGCGAAAAGCAGATCGACGAGGATCTGGAGCGCGGCGATGACTACGGCGTGGGCAAGCGCGCCTTCCGTATCGACGTGCGCAAGAAGGTGCTCGGCGAGGGCAAGTATCCCGACGACATCGACGAGCTCGATCAGCCGGGCCTGACCTATGCCAGCGCCGTTCGCTCCAAGTATCCGCGCGCCCGCGTGCTCTCCATCGACACCTCCAAGGCCGAGGCCCTGCCCGGTGTGGTGGGCATCCTGCGAGCCGAGGACGTGCCGGTCAACCAGGTCGGCCACCTTATCCAGGACTGGGACGTCATGATCGCCCAGGGCGATATCACCCGCTGCGTGGGCGACGCCATCGCGCTGGTGGTTGCCGAGGACGAGGCGACGCTCGAGAAGGCCAAGAAGCTCGTAAAGATCGATTACGAGCCGCTGGAGCCCGTGCGCAACATCGCCGAGGCCAGGTCTGCCGACGCCCCGCGCCTGCATGACAGTTTCTTTGCCTTTGGCAACACGGTGGAGCTCAAGGACAACGTGTGCCAGAGCCGCCATGTGACGCGTGGCGACGCCGCCAAGGCGCTGGCGGAGAGCGCGTTCACCGTGACGCAGCGCTTTACTACGCCCTTTACCGAGCATGCTTTCTTGGAGCCCGAGTGCGCCGTCGCCTTCCCGTACAAGAACGGCGTCAAGGTGCAGTCGACCGACCAGGGCGCCTACGACACGCGTAAAGAGTGCGCCCACATGTTTGGCTGGGATAGCGAGCCCGAGCGCGTGGTCGTCGAGACCATGCTCGTGGGCGGCGGCTTTGGCGGCAAGGAGGACGTGTCCATCCAGCATCTGGCCGCGCTCGCCGCATATAAGTTCCAGCGTCCCGTGAAGTGCAAGCTCACGCGTGCCGAGTCGCTCGCGTTCCATCCCAAGCGCCACGCCATGGACGGCACCTTTACGCTGGGCTGCGACGCCGAGGGCAACTTTACCGGTCTGGATTGCGAGATCAACTTTGATACCGGCGCCTACGCGTCGCTGTGCGGCCCGGTGCTCGAGCGCGCCTGTACGCATGCCGTCGGCCCCTACAAGTACCAGAATACCGACATTCGCGGCTTTGGCTACTACACCAACAACCCGCCCGCCGGTGCGTACCGAGGCTTTGGCGTTTGCCAGTCCGAGTTTGCGCTCGAGAGCCTGATCGACCTGCTGGCCGAGAAGGTCGGCCTGGATCCGTGGGAGATCCGCTACCGTAACGCCATCGAGCCGGGCGAAGTTTTGCCCAACGGCCAGATTGCCGACTGTTCCACGGCGCTGAAGGAGACGCTGCTCGAGGTCAAGGATGCCTACTACGCGCATCCCGGACACGCCGGTATCGCCTGCGCCATGAAGAACGCCGGCGTGGGCGTGGGCCTGCCCGATGCCGGCCGCTGCAAGATCCGCATCGAGGATGGCCGCGCCGTGGTCTACGCCGCCACGTCCGACATCGGCCAGGGCTGTAACACCGTCTTTTTGCAAGACGTTGCCGAGGCCTGCGGTCTGCCGCTTCGCTGCATCGCCAATGGCGAGTGCTCCACCGAGAACGCTCCCGACTCCGGCACCACGTCTGGCTCGCGTCAGACGGTCGTGACCGGCGAGGCCGTGCGCGGTGCCGCCTTCCTGCTGCGCGATGCCATGCTTGACATCGAGGCCGGCAAGCCTGCACCCGATACTCCCGTGAGCGCGCATGGCGACGGCGTCAAGATCGAGTACGACGACGGTCGCGCCTATCAGCTGCACACGCAGGAACTCGTCGCCGGCCAGGGCATGCATCCTCAGGATCCTGCGGCCGCCATCAAGGCGCTCGAGGGGTGCGAGTTTGGCTACGCGTATCTGGAGCCGACCGACAAGCTGGGCGCCGACGTTCCCAACCCCAAGAGCCACATCTGCTACGGTTTTGCCACGCATGTGGTCATTCTGGACGATGACGGCCGCGTGAGCGAGGTCTATGCTGCGCACGATTCCGGCAAGGTGGTCAACCCCATCTCCATCCAGGGCCAGATTGAAGGCGGCGTGCTCATGGGTATGGGCTATGCGCTTACCGAGGACTGGCCGCTCAAGGACTGCGTACCCCAGGCCAGGTACGGCACGCTCGGGCTGTTCCGTGCGCCCGAGATCCCGAATATCCACGCCATCTACGTGGAGAAGGACGAGCTGTTGCCCGTGGCATACGGCGGCAAGGGCATCGGCGAGATCGCAACGATCCCCACGGCGCCCGCCGTGCAGAACGCCTATCGCGCATTCGACGGCAAGCTGCGTCCGGATCTGCCCATGGTGGATACGCCCTACAGCCGCGCCCGTCACCGCGGGTAGGGTAGGGCGCGGACGACCATTGCTGACGGGCCGTTCGCGCTCAGCATCAACTACATACGCTGCGCCTTTGGCCCCGGCTCCATCGCGAGCTGGGGCCTTTTGTTTGGAGCGGAGACAGCATCCCGGAATTCGGGCAATCCGGTGGTCAGGGGTTGAGCGAGCGTCGCGCTAAGGATGCCAAGCGTAAAACCTTCAATGAAAATGGCGTAAAAACTACATCTGTCATGGCGTAAAAACTACATTGAAAGTAGCGTAAAATCAGCATTGAGAATGGCGTAATTTCGCATATCGCGTGATAGAGAGGGACGGCCGTCTGTGGATGCACCAAAGAGATTGACCCAAAAGGGATATAGGCCCCGGCTCATAGAGGAGCGCCTCGACACCCTTATGCGGGCGTTTGGCTGTGTGGAGATCAACGGCCCCAAATGGTGCGGCAAGACCTGGACGGCGCTCTCTCGCTCGGCGAGCGTCTCCAGGCTCGATGAGCCTGCGCAGCGTGCGGCGGCAGAGGTCGACCCAAGCCTGGCGCTCATCGGCGATGCGCCACACCTGGTCGATGAATGGCAGGAGGTGCCCGAGGTTTGGGATGCCGCCCGGCGTTTCGTGGACGCGAGCGGCAACGAACGGGGGACACTTTTGCTCACGGGCTCGACCGCGCTCAAAAGCGAGGAGCGCAGCCATGTTCGTCATTCCGGCACGGGTAGGATCGCCCGTCTGTCAATGCGCCCCATGGCCCTGTGTGAGTCGGGCGACGGCGAGCCGCTCGTGTCACTGGCAAGCCTCTTTAAGGGCGAGGATTTTGCCCCTCAGCGTCGCGAGAGCACGGTGGATGACGTCGCCCGCTGGTGCTGCAGGGGCGGTTGGCCTGCAAATCTTGGGCTTTCGGAAGATCTTGCGCGAGAGACGGCAAGCCAGTACGTGCACTCGGTGCTCGACGTCAACGTGCTGGACGAGGGCATGTCGCCCGAGCTTGCACACGGCCTTTTGCGAGCTCTTGCCATGAACGAGAGCCAGGCTGTCACGTACAAGACGCTCGTAAAGGACGCCTCGTACGGTGAGGCGGGCCCCGACGAGAGGACCATCGCTGCGTACTTGGACCTCTTCAACAGGCTCAAGCTGACCGAGGACCTGTGCGGATGGGAGCCGCCCATGCGCTCGAAGGCCCGCGTTCGCGTGCGCCCCAAGCGCTACTTCTGTGACCCGTCACTTGCGGCGGCGTTGCTGGGGGCTACCCCTGAGCGGCTGCTTGGCGATATGCAAACGCTGGGGATGCTCTTTGAGAATCTCGTCCTGCGCGACATGCGCGTGTTCCTTTCCACCTACGGCGGTGTCGACAACAGTGTCCATTATTTCCGAGATGAGAAGGGCCTTGAGGTCGATCTGATCGTTGAGCACGACGGGCGCTGGGGAGCCATCGAGGTCAAGCTGAGTGATGCGAAAGCAGACGATGGAGCGAGAAATCTCAAGGCGCTGGAGAGGAAAGTGCTCTCCAATCCTGCCGCCCAGAATGCCGCGCCGGCGTTTTTGGCGGTCGTGGTTGGAAAGGGGAGCATTGCCTACACACGCGACGACGGCGTGGCGGTGATTCCCATGGCGGCACTTGGGGCGTAGTGGTTTTGCGGGCGTGCCGTGCTTCCTTTACCGAAAATCCATTTGGTAAACCAGATGCTCGCGGATAGAATAAAGTTGACGGCGGCCCAAGGGTGATAGCTGGGCAGCGCCGTTGCTTGGTCAAGAGGTCAGCGCCTTAATGGCAGCGACTTGTTATGCTTCGAATGCTGCTTGAGTGCCTCGGAAAGTTCGATAAGCGCCGTGAAGAGCGAGACCAAAGCAACCAAGAGCTCTACGAGCTCTGATGGGCCCGGGATGACCGCTGATTCAAGTCACCGGGCCTAAATCTTTTTCATGCATTTGAATAGAGCGGGCGATTCTCTTGGGGCCGTCTGCATGGCGTGCGACCAGCGCATGGTATTGCGCCCCGCTTTCATGTCCGCACGGGCGCCTATCCTTACGGCAATGTAGCCGCCTATGTAGCAAGCGGCAGTTGACGGAGAAAGGCCCTAACCGTGTCAGCTGAAAAGACGCCGTGTATCTCGGCTATCGATACGACGAACTTTGCGCGCCAGATCGTGCTCGACTTTGAGTTCGCTCCGGTGCCAAGACAGCGCCAGCGCCGCGGGCTGCGCAACGAGATTATCGAGATCGGCGCCGTCAAGCTCGATTACCGCGGCAACGTGATGGGCGAGTTCTCGCAGTTTGTGCAGACGGAATATGCCGAAGGTGTTGCGTATCCCGTCCGCGAGCTCACGGGGATATCGGCCGTGGACACTGCGATGGCCGATCCGCTCTACGTGGTGATTAAAAGGCTCGGCGATTGGATCGGTCGCTACTCCGCTCAGGTGGTTTGCTGGAGCGGGGCGGACCGCCGACAGCTTTTGACCGAGTGCCAGGCAAAGCGCATCGACCTTTCCTCATTTCCTACGGACTGGGCCGACTTGCAGGCGTTTTACACCTCGATCATGGACGTTGGCAGCCATGGGCACGTCTCGTTGGGCGACGCGGCGACGTGGTTTGGTATCGAGTTTGACGAGTCGACGGGCCATGCCCACAGCGCCCTAGCCGATGCGCGCGTGACCGCCAAGCTGCTCAAGCAGATGATGGACGGGGACTATCATGTGAGTCCGCACGCCCAGGAGATCCGCCAGCGGTGGGGGATGGGCGAGCGAGCTCAGACGCACCTTTCTAGCAAGTGCCCCGAGCTGGGTGACTTGCTGCTGAAGCTGAAGGCGGAGGGGAGGTAGGCCTTTTGAGAACGCCATTCGGTTTGGCATGGCGGAGCTGTAAGCGCGGCTCCACCATGCTGTTTGAATCAAAGCGTCAACCAGTATGACGAGCTGCCTGGTCTGTCTGCCTACACCATCGCAATCCCGCGCACGGCACTCAGCAGCTCGTGCTCCCTCTGGCTCCATTGGCGCAGCTCGGCCGCGCGCACGGCGCCGCGGCACAGGTCCAGGAATGCCTCGGCTCCCTCGCAGAAGCACTCGCGGGCAAAGGCGCCGGATCCGTCCGCAACGCACGCGCCGTCAGCGAAGAGCTTCCAGCTGGACGGCTCGCGCGAGTCGTCTCCGAGCAGCTTGATCTGCAGTACGTGCGGGTTGCCGGCAGCACAGAGCTCTTCCTCGAGCTTCTGTACCGTAAAGCGCATCTGGTGGGAGAGGCTGCTCTTGACCATGGCCGAGGCATAGCCGCTCGGCCCGTCCAAAAGATGCATTCGTTTTGGCTTGACGACCAGGTTGTGGAAACTGCGCTCGCTGCGCACGGAGAAATTGTCCATACGGACTCCTTTCATCGATGTTGGCAGGGCCACCGTGCCTCTTGGCCGGTTGGCGTCGGGATCGTGGAGCCAACTCTCTACCCCGACTCTGGATAA
>CABUSE010000061.1 GCA_902494135.1 uncultured Collinsella sp.
GATTTCCTGCTCTACAGTCCTGCTCGCACGAAGAGCACATTAAGTGCTCTTCGGCTCGTGCGGAACTCGCGATAAATCTCACTGGCCGCGCCCGGCCCCCTGTGGGCGAGCAAGCTGCAGAAACTCGGTCGGTCCAGAGCAATATCGTGCGAACGGAATTCTGGCTAATGATCTGTTCGCGACAAAGACTCGATAGGTAGCCCCCTCTATGCCCTTTTGTAAGTTGCGGTGAAATAGGGACTGAATTTGGGGTTGAATCGTTTAAACAGTCCCTATTTCACCGCAACTTATGAGAGGGATAGAAAAAGGCGGAGGCCCTGGAGAGGGACTCCGCCTTATATACAGTGGGCGATGTTATTCGCGTACCGTGGAATTAGACCAGGCGGGCGTTGATCGTCTTGGCGATCTCGGCGGCGTCGGTGGAACCCTTGACGGTGGCACGGAAGTCCTCGTCCATGAGTGCCTCGGCGACCTTGGACAGGATCTTGAGGTGCGTGGTGCCGGCCTGTGCACCCGGGATGAGCAGGGCGATGGCCACGTTGACAGGAGCGCCGTCCATGGTGTCCCAACCGGTCACGCCGGACTCGTCCTTGACGACGATGACGGCAGCCTCGGTAATGGCGTCGGACTTGGCATGCGGGATGGCGAAGCCCTCCATCATGCCCGTGGTGCCCTCGGCCTCGCGGGCCAGGAAGGCGTTCATCACGGCGTCGGCGTCGCTGGCGATACCTGCCTTGACGGCCTGGTTGGAAACGAAGCTCAGAGCCTCGTCACGAGAAGCGAAGTCCTCGGCGACAAAGACATTCTCGACCTTCACGAAGTCGGCAGCCTCGGCCTTGGGGGCCTCGACGGCAGCGGCCTTGGGAGCCTCAACCGGCTTGGCTGCAGGAGCGGCCTTCTGATTCTTCTCGAAGTCGTACTTCTTGAAGGCCACGAACAGGATGCCACCGACCACAGCGCCGATGAGGATCGCGAGGACCCACAGCGGACCGTTCTCGACAACGGGCAGGACCAGGAAGCCACCGTGAGGCGCCGGATCGTGAACGTTGAACATAATGGTCAGGATCGAAGCGATAGAGGAACCGAGCATCATGATGGGCATCACGGGCCAGATGTTCTTGGTCATGAACGGAATGGCGCCCTCGGTGATGTGGGTGCAACCAAGGATGAGGTTGACGACACCGGCGTCGTGATCCTCCTGGCTGAAGTACTTCTTGCCGACAACGACGGCGAAGGTGGTGATCAACGGCGGAACGATGCAGGCGGCGGAGACGGCAGCCATGAAGTTGGTGCCGAAGTTGTAGGTATCGGTGCCAACACCGGCGGCCAGAGCCTCGGTGAGCATAGCGGTACCGGTGACATAAGCAGCCTTGTTGACCGGGCCACCCATGTCAAAGGCGCACATGCAGCCGATAGCAAGACCCAGGACAACGGCGCCAGAAGCGGACAGACCCTTGAGGAAGTCCATCATGGCGGTGTTGATGGCAGCCATGGGGCCGGAGATGCCGAGCATGACCAGACCGACGATGGCGGTCGAGAACAGCGGGTACAGGAAGATAGCCTTGAGGCCGTCCAGATTCTTGGGCAGGCCGGCAAAGACCTTCTCGAGCAGCAGGATGACATAGCCGGCGAGGAAGCCACCGACGATGCCGCCCAGGAAGCCGAAGCCCACGCCGGCGCCACCGGCGTCGATCATGCCGGTCTCGGCGTTAACAGGCAGGCCCTGGATGGCGATCATACCGGCAACAAAGCCGGGGACGAGCGCCGGGCGCTTGCCGATGGACTCGGCGATGTAGGCGGAAAGCACCGGAACCATGAGGTTCATGGCGATGCCGCCGATGATCTTGAGCATCGCAGCAAAGCTGTTGTAGTCAGACGCCGTCGAATCGAAGGACGTAATGCCCCACAGGAACGAAACGGCGGTCAGAACACCACCGGCAACGACGAAGACCAGCATGTGGCTGACGCCGTTCATGAGGTGCTTGTAGATGATGTGGCCGATGGACTCCTTCTCCTCGACCTCGTCCTCGACATCGGCAGCGGCTGCAACCGTGCTGTCGCCCTTGGCGGCGAGCGCGCGGTCAATCAGCTTACCGGCGGCCTCAACGGACAGGGCCTTGGAAACACCAACGGAAACCATGGGCTTGCCGGCGAAACGCTCAGCCTGGACATCCTTGTCGGCTGCGACGACGACGGCCTTGGCACCAGCGATCTCACTCTTGGTGAGCTCGTTCTCGACACCGACCTGGCCATGAGTCTCGACCTTAATGGTCAGACCGCGCTCGGCAGCTGCCTTCTCCAGCGCCTCCTTCGCCATGAAGGTGTGCGCAATGCCGGTCGGGCAACCGGTCGCGGCGATGATGTCAAACTTAGCCATGTGTCCCTCCTTCTTGAGTACAGCGCCCGCGGGCGCTCCCCTACACGCGCTTCGATGCGCGTTTTTCCACAACTGAAAGATACCAACCTACCGTCCGCGTGAGAAGAGCTAAGGTGCAAATCTCCGGTGAAAGGTTCTTTCATAACCGTAAACGGTAAGTGAAAGTTTACCATCAACACTTGAAACGGCAAGGTGTATCTTGTAATTGAAAATGCCCGTATACTATGGCATTGCAAATCAAGCTAGATTTTCATGCCAACCAGGAGCCATCCATGACCGATAGTAGCAAGAGCGCACTTTCCCTCATTAGCACCCATCAGGGATACAGCGAGTCCGAGCAGCGCATTGTCGACTATATATTGGAGCACCAGTCCGAGGCGCCACGCCTCACGGCCGCTCAGCTCTCGCGCGCCGCCGCCACGTCCGAGGCGACCGTTTCGCGCTTCTGCCGCAAGCTTGGCTTTGGTAGCTTCCGCAGCTTTCAGTTTTCGTTGGCGAGGGATTTGGAAAGCCAGCGTAACGAGGGCCTGACTGACGAGGTCTCGCTCGACAATATGGAGCAGAGTCTCAAGAATATCCTGGCTGCCAAGGTGAGCGAGCTTAATGCGACCATCGACGGGATCGACCACGATACGCTGGCGGCTGTTGTGCATGCCCTTAAGCATGCAGGGGTTATTGAGTTTGCAGCTGTGGGCAATACGAACGCGGTCGCGCTCGATGCGACGTTTAAGTTTTCGCAGCTGGGCCTGCGCTGCATGGCGAGCACCATTAGCGAGACATCAATCGGCTTTGCGCTCACGTTACGCCCGGGTGACGTCATCGTGCTCATCTCAAACTCTGGCAAATCGCGCCGACTGAATCGCATGGCAAAAGCGGCTCGCAACTGCGGCGCAACCGTAGTCGTCATCAGCAGTGACAGCAAATCCCCACTTGCGCGCCTCGCCGACTACACCTTTAATACCGTCAATCACGAAGCGTTGCTGACAACGGGTGACTTCGCGTTCTCCAAGATCAGCGCCACGATGATCATCGAAGTCATCTACAACTTCCTGCTGCCCGAGATTAAAGACGCGCGTGAGCATATCAGCTACTACGAGGAGCTCATCCAGCCGGATAAGGTTGTGGAGTAAAACGCGTAGTGGGACAAAAATTTCAGTCTATTTTGTCCCACCAACACCGCTGATACGACCTAACCTCGAGCTTCTTCGAGCATCTGCTTTGCGTGGGCCAAGCTTGCCTCGGACTGATCGCCGCTCAACATGCGGGCGATCTCGGCAGTACGCGCTTCGCCGGTTACCTCGCCCAAATGCGTCTGGGGAACATCGCCCGGTTCCTTGCTGACGACATAATGCTTGTCAGCCATGACGGCGACCTGCGCCAAGTGGGTTACGACAATCACCTGATGCGTAGCGGCGAGATCTGCCAGCACGCCCGCGAGCGCACGCGCCGTGGAGCCACCGACACCAGCATCGACCTCGTCAAACACCAGCGTATCGACACCGTCCGCGTTACCGAGGACAACCTTACTTGCCAGCATGACGCGGCTGAGCTCGCCGCCCGACGCAATTCGACGCAGGGGGCGCGGCGTCAAACCGGCACCGCTGCGGTATAGCAGCTCGTAGCTCGAAGGACCAACGGGCGTCCACTCAGCACGGGGAAGATCACGCGACTCCCAGACGAGCTCGGCGCTGCCCATCTCCAGGCGAGCCATCTGGCGGCCCACCTCGTGGCAGAAGCGCGGAGCCGCCGTATTGCGTGCACGCTTAAGCGCCTTGGCGGCGGCGAACAGTTCATGCTCTGCTGCGCCAAGCGCTTCACGCGCCTTCTTGATCTGCTCATCACCATCGTCTACCAGCGACAACAGCTCTTGCGAGCGATCGCGCATGGCAAAAACATCGTCCATAGTGGGACCCCACTGACGCAACAGACCCTTGAGGTCGGAATACCGCTCACGCATGCGAGCGAGCTCGCGCGGGTCGAAGGCGATGCCATCGCGATAGGCACGAAGCTCGTTCGCGCAATCCTCAAGGGAGATACAGGCATCCGATAGTGCATCGGCAATGTCGCCGAGTTTGCGATCGACGGTAGCCATTCGGGAAAGCTCTGCCACGGCGCTGTTCACGGCATCGAGCGCTCCCCCTTCGGCGGCAAGCGATGCATGGGCATCGTTAGCCGTGGCAACCAGTACCTCGGCATGTTCGGAGCGCGGCAGCAGCTTCTCGAGTTCCTCATACTCACCCGGCTTGGGGTCGACCTCGCCGATGCGCTCGAGGGCAAAGCGCGCCTCCTCGACGCGGCTCCCCTGCGCACGCGAGGCCTCTTCGACACGTCGAACCTCCTTGGCGGCAGCGCGCGAGGCTTTAAAGCAGGCGCGGTACGCATCCAGCGCCTCGAGTGCCGGGCGCCCTGCCCATGCATCGACCATCGCAACGTGATGCGCCGGATCGAGCAAGCGCTGGTGCTCGTGCTGGCCGCACAGATCCATCATCACACCGACGCGCTCCGAAAGCTCGCGCACACTGGCGATGCGGCCGTCAATCTTCACGCGGCTGCGACCCTCGGCAGAAAGGCTGCGCTGGACCGTGAAGCCTTCCGTGTCGTGCGGGCCGTCAAACAGCCGCGCCTCGACGCTCGCCAGTGCCTCGCCCTCGCGCACCGTCGACGAATCCGCGCGCTCACCCAAAATAAGCTTGAGGGCCGAGAGCAGCGCGGTCTTGCCGGCGCCGGTCTCGCCGGTCAGGACAGTCAGACCGGCACTCGGCACCAGCGTCGCCTCGCGAATGAGTGCAATGTTAGAAACCTGCAGCTCATCGATCATGACGGACTCCGTAGAAAACGCGGCTCACCGAGTTATAGAAGCTCTCGGGGCCGTAATCGAGGAGCAGCACATCTCCGGGCCCGCGGCGCACCGCCACGCTCTCAACGGTGCCATCGCAGGTAATAAACTGTCCATCGATAGCAATCGCCGGAACACTCGGGCGATCATCGGACATAAAGATTTCGACGACATCACTCGGCGAAGTCAAGAAGGCACGGGCCTGAATGGTGTGCGGCGCAATGGGAACGCAGACCATGCCCGTATAGTCGGGGCTCACGATGGGGCCACCGGCACTGAGCGCGTAACCCGTAGAACCAGTCGCCGTCGAAACGACGACACCGTCACCGCGTAGGCGGTCGATATGATGGCCGGACACCGTGATGTCGAACTCGACCATATCGGACAGCGGACCGCGGGTAAGCGCCATGTCGTTGAGGGCGAAGGTGCGCACGACATCCTTCGTACCGTCTTCGCGCACGGACACGATATCCGCGGCGATGGTAGCGCGACGGCTCACATGCAGCTCGCCGGACAGGGCGTCGCTCACGACCTGCAGAATGTCGCGCTCCTCGGGACTCGCAGCAGTTAAAAAGCCCAGGTGACCATAGGAAAGACCGAGGATAGGAATCTCGCGATGGTTGAGGATGCGGGCAGCGCGCAGCAACGTACCGTCGCCGCCGAGCGTAATAACCAGATCGGAGCCGTCGATATCAGGCGTGCTTTGAATCTTCGATCGCTGGTCGGCAGCCCATGCGACCTCATAGCCCTGGCGCGTCAGCCAAAGCTCGAGCATCAGGCCGCTCTCGACCGCCTCTTGCTTGTAGTAATTGGGAACCAGAAAGACCTTCATAGCGTTGCAGCTTTCTCGCTCAAAACCGATACCTGGGATTGCAGCACGTCTTGCGGGCGGTCGCCAGAGTCAAATCTCGTGCCGTACAGGAAAAACTCAACGTTTCCCTTGGCACCATGAATGGGCGACACGCACACATCGACCGGGAACAGCCCCTTAGAGGCAAAGAGTTCAACTGCCGCAACGAGTGTATCACGGCGCACGGCGGGATCGGTCACAATGCCGCCCTCGCCCACCAGCGCCGCCGGAGCCTCAAACTGCGGCTTTACGAGCGTGCAGAATGCACCCGTAGGCGCGAGGCACGCCAGTACCGCATCGATAATATTCGCGATGCTGGTAAACGAGACATCACACACAGCCAGGTCGATGGCGCCGGTATAGCCAAGCTCAGGCAGCTGCGTCACGTTTGTGCGCTCATGCAGCGTCACGCGATCGTCCTGACGCAACGACCAATCGAACTGGGCGTGACCCACGTCCACAGAGACAACGGTCGCAGCTCCGCGCTTGAGCAGGCAATCGGTAAAACCGCCGGTAGAGCAGCCCACATCCAAACAGGCAAGGCCCGTCGGATTGATGCCAAACGCATCAAGCGCGCCTTCGAGCTTAAGACCACCGCGGCCAACATAGGGAATGCGCCCCTTCACGTGCAGCGGCAGCCCCGGGATCACCTTAAGGCCCGGCGAAGTCAAGCGCTCACCGCCACTCGAGACCAAGCCGGCCATAAGAGTGCGAAGGGCATCCGCGCGATCGGCGCAGATGCCCTGTGAAATCAGTTCGTCATCAAGACGCACGCGTTTCATGAATGCCATCAACCATTCGTATCCGGAGATGCGGCCTAGCTATCCTGGGATTCGTTTGTCGCATCCTCATCGTATTCTTGCTCGAGCTTGTCGGCCTCACGCGGCGTCAACTCAAACTTGTCGACCATATCGACCGCGCGGGAGCCCAGCTCAATCGCTTCGTCAAACAAATCGAGCGAACGCTCCAAGGAGGTATCCTTGGAGCGAACGGTAGCGATGATCTGATCCAGACGGTCCGAGATCTCATCAAAGTTACGGACAGAACCCTCTGGCATGGCTACTCCTCGACGGAGTCGACAACAGCCTCGGCGGCGTCCGCATCCTCGGCCAGCACGCCAGCCTCAGCTTGGGCAACCGCAACCTTGGCGGCAGCCTCGGCAGCCTGCGCCTCCTCGCGAGCGCGATCTTCGGCCAGCAGCTCCTGGTACAGGTCCTCGCCTGGCAGCTCCTCGCTGCGAGCAATCTTGCCCAGCACGCCGTTGACGAACGAAGCGGACTGGTCGGTGCCATAGGCCTTGGCAAGCTCGACGGCCTCGTTGATTACGATGGCGTCCGAGACCTCCTCGTCGGTGAGGAAGCGCATCTCATAGACGGCGATACGCAGCAAATTGCGGTCGGCGCCGGGCATGCGCATAAGATCCCAGTTCTTGGCGACGGCGCGCAGGGCACAGT
Source organism: uncultured Collinsella sp. (assembly GCA_902494135.1). Classification (GTDB taxonomy): domain Bacteria; phylum Actinomycetota; class Coriobacteriia; order Coriobacteriales; family Coriobacteriaceae; genus Collinsella. The sequence continues at coordinate 7,518 of CABUSE010000061.1, forward strand.
CGATACGATCGATATGCTCGTAGGCACCGCGGCAAAGCTCCAGCGCATAGGGGTCGAGGGGACCCTTCGAGATCAGGAAATCGCCCTCGAGGACGCGCTCGAGCGGACTGTCCGTGGCCTCGGCCTGGAACAGCAACTGTAGCGCCTGACTGCGGGCAAGCGTGCGCCCGCGATAAACCTTAAGGCTCAAAGGTTACTCCTTGGGGAAAACGAGACCGTCGATGCAAACGTCAACGCACTCGACCTCGACGCCCACCTGAGCATCGATGGCAGCGACCACGGCGGCGCGAACGGCCTCGGCGAGCTTCTTGAACGGATAGC
>CABUSE010000062.1 GCA_902494135.1 uncultured Collinsella sp.
CGGTAATCCGTCACGCCGCCCTTCTTCATAAGGGACGGGTTGGTCGTGAAACCCTGAACGTTGCCGTTCTCGTACATGTCGAGCATGCCCTCGAGGTTTGCACCGTCAGCGAACACCTTGATTGCCATCTGCCTGATTCCTTTCGTTAGCATACGGCCGATAAACTGCTAAACACTTTACCTACGTTTATCAAGGCGTGAACTGCGGTTTTTTATCTTCTCGGCGAACGGTACAAACGCCTCAGTGTTTGGATTGATAAATCGATTGAGCATGCAAAAGCAAAGAGTCGCAGTTTGAGCAAACGTCAGAACGCGGGATTCATTAGATGAGGCCGAAATGCTGCATGGCGGTGACGGTACCGTCATGCGCGACATCGTCGGTCACGTAGTCGGCGACCGCCTTGACCTCGGGCATGGCGTTGCCCATAGCGACAGCCGTCTCGACCGCAGCGAGCATGCCCAGGTCGTTGCCCGAATCGCCGAAGCCAAAGGTACGCGCGTTGCCGGTGCGACCCAGGTATTCCAGCGCTCGCGCCACTCCCACGCCCTTGTCGATGCCCTTGGGGCTCAGCTCGCGATTCTGGCCACCGGTGCTGCACAGCTCAAAATTGCGCTCGATAAAGCCGTCATCATTGGCTACACGAGCCAGGTCGCTCGCGTTAATGCACACCTTGCCTACGCGCAAGCAGCCATCGACGCGCATCTGATCAACGCCATGCACCACGCCGGCGCCCAGCAGAAATGACTGTTCGACACCAACTGGCTCAAGTGAATAGGTGGCACCGTTCGTCTCGAACAACGCCTCGCCGCCCGCCACAGTAATGCGACGCGCGAGTTCCTCAACAATGTCTTCGTCAAAGCAATCCTCGTGCACCACGTGGCCCTCGACCTCGAGCGTCGCTCCCGCCATGGCAACGATGCCCGCAGGGTCGAGCGCACGCAAGCTGTCCGCGATGAGCCACAGGGGGCGACCCGTGCAGATAAACGCCTTGTGCCCTGCATCGCGCAGACGATGAAACGCCTCGATCACCGCCTGCGAAGGGCGAACCGCCGAATAGTCCTTGTCGGTCATATCGTCGGGATCGAACGACGTCAGCGTGCCGTCCACGTCAAAAAAGAGCACGGCGGAATCGGGGCACGCATCAATCATATGGGTTCCTTTCGAGAATAAGGGCAAACGAAGCATCCATCATATAATGGAGCGACGCAACCAGAGAGGTCACCCATGGAATTTTACGCAAGCTGCCCCGAGGGCTTTGAGTCCGCACTCGCCGATGAGCTTAAACGCCTCGGGCTTTCGCATGCCCGCCGCCTGAAGGGCCGCGCTACGTTTGAGGGCGAGCTCGAAGAAGGCTACCGCGCCTGCCTGTGGTCGCGCCTGGCCAGCCGCGTGTTTGTGGTGCTCGGGCGCTTTGAGGCGCAGGATGCCGATGAGTTGTACGACGGCGTTTACGACATTGCCTGGGAGAGCATCGTCCGCCCCGGCGCCACCATCGCCATCACAGCCCGCGGCGTGACCGAGCAGCTGCGCAACACGCGCTTCTCGGCCCTGCGCGCCAAGGACGCGCTGTGCGACCGTCTGGCCGAGACCACGGGCCGTCGCGCCGATGTCGACGCCGCCGATCCCGACGTTCACCTGCTGCTTTCGCTGCGTCAGCGCCGCGCGAGCATCAGCCTGGACCTTTCGGGCGACCCGCTGTTCAAGCGCCTGCCGTCCGCCGCGACCCGCGCCGGCGAGGGCGCACACGTGCTGCGCCCCGACTACGCCGCCCTGGTGCTGGCGCAGGTCGGCTGGACTGCACTGTGCGAGCGCGAGCTAACGGCCGACGATTACGAGAACGACGCCCTGCCCACGCTGGTCGACGCCTCGTGCGCCGGCGGCGGCCTGCTGCTGGAGGCCGTGAATATCCTAACCGACCGCGCCCCGGGGGCCGCCCGCGAGCGCTGGGGCTTTGAGGGTTGGCAGCTGCACGACGCCGCCCTGTGGGAGCAGCTGCGTGCCGAGGCGCGCGAGCGCGAGACGGCGGCACGCGAGCGCCAGGCGCGCATCGTTGCCGTGGATGTTGACCCCGCCGCCCGCAAGACTGCCGAGCGCATGGTCAAGTGCGCTGGCTACAAGCGCTTTGTCGATTTTTGCGCCGCCAAGTCCGCCACCGTGCTGGACCACGCGGGCGCCGTCGCCGGTGCCGCCGTGGTCGCGGATACGACCGAGACGCCGCTTTCGCTCATGCATGACACCATGACGCTCATCGGCGAGCTGCGCCGCGCGCCCGAGCTTGCCGCGGCGCCGGTCGCCGCTCTCACCCGCGACGGATTGCTGGCCCGCGCGCTCCACGCCGAGCCCGAGCGCTCGATCGCCGTCATGCCCAACAACGAGGAGGCGACCGTCGAAGTCTGGCCTTCTCTCGACCACGCCGCCGCAGCGTTTGAGACTGCGACCAGCGCGGATGCCGAAGAGCAGATCGCAGATGCCCAAGACGAAGGCGCCGCCCCTGCCATGCCCGAACCTGCCGCCATGCTCGACCTGGGCGACGGCAAGCCGCTGCCCGTGCTCATCCCGGAGTCCGAGCAGTTCGCCAACCGCCTGCGCAAGAATGCCCGCCTGCGCCGCAAGTGGGCCAAGCGCGAGGGTGTGAGCTGCTACCGCGTCTACGATGCCGACCTGCCCGACTACTCCGCCGCCATCGACCTGTACGAGGGCTGCCCGCAGACGCCGGGCCGCTGGCTCGTCATCGCCGAATACGCCGCGCCCAAGACCATCGACCCCGCACTGGCCCAGGCCCGTATGCTCGATATTCTGGCCATCGCGCCGCGCATCCTAGATGTTCCCGCCGAGCATGTGCACGCCAAGGCCCGCATGCGTTCGCGCGGCGGCTCGCAGTACGGCAAGCAGGGCGCCGGCAAGGGCGGCTCGGGCGAGCGCGCCAATATCGCACGCCGTCGTCTGCCACTCATCGAAGAGGGCGGCCTTACCTTTGCCGTCAACTTTGACGACTACCTGGACGTCGGTATCTTCCTGGATCACCGCGTCACCCGCAACCTGGTGCGCGAGCACGCCAAGCAGGCGCGCCGCTTCCTCAACCTGTTTGCCTACACCGGCACCGCCACCTGCTACGCGGCCGATGGCGGCGTCGAGGAGACCGTGACGGTCGATCTCTCCAACACCTATCTGGACTGGGCCGAGCGCAACATGCGCCAGAACGGCTTTGTGGGGCCTCAGCATCATTTTGTGCGCGACGACGTGCTCGCCTGGATTCGCGACCAGCGCCAGACGCGCAACCGCTGGGACCTGATCTTTGTCGATCCGCCCACGTTCTCGAACTCGTCCAAGATGGGCCGCCGCACCTGGGATGTCCAGCGCGACCATGTTGAGCTTTTGGCTGGCGTATCGCGCCTGCTCGCGCAGGGCGGCCATGCCATCTTTAGCTGCAACCTGCGCGGCTTCCGCCCCGAGACGCGCAAGCTCGCACGCGCGGGCGTCGTGTTGGAGGACATTACGGCGCAGACCATCCCCGAGGATTTCGCGCGCAACCAGAAGGTGCACCACTGCTACATCGTGCGCCGCCTGCCCATCGAGGACGCCATGGCAGAAGTCGGCTTTAGCGCCGAGGAGATTGCCGAGCGAACCGAGGAACTGCGCAACCCCGAAGCCCGCAAGCCCCGTGCGGCAGTGCCCGCGCACGCGCAGACCGGCGACCGGGGGCCGCGCGGCAACGGCAAGCCTGACTCCGCAGGCAAGCCCAAAAAGAAGAAGTTCTACGCCAGCAAGCCCAAGGGCAGATAACAAAGTTGCGGTGGAATAGTTCCCAAAAGCCTGGTAAAGGCCCAAACAGGAACTATTTCACCGCAACTCATATTGGGATGGTGGTTGGCGATCTAGCCTTGGGTGACCAGGCGATAGCCGATACCCACGTGCGTTTGGATATAGCGCGGATGCGCGGGGTCGGACTCGATCTTTTTGCGCAGCGTACCCATAAAGACGCGCAGGCTCGCCAGGTCACTCTTAGTCGCCGTGCCCCAAATCTCGTGCAAAATAAACTGGTGCGTGAGCACCTTGTCGGCATTATGGGCCAGCAGGCACAGCAGTTTGTACTCGATCGGCGTCAGGTGCAGCTCCTCGCCGTCCATCGTAGCGATGCCGGCGTCAAAGTCGATATGCAACTCGCCGGTATCGAACGTGCCCTCGGACGCACCCATGCCAACCTGCGCATACGAAAGGCGCCTGAGCGTCGTGCGAATGCGCGCGAGCAGCTCCTCGACCGAAAACGGCTTGGTCAGGTAGTCGTCGGCACCGGCATCGAGTGCGCGGATTTTGTCCGCATCCTCGCTACGCGCCGATACCACGATAATCGGCATACCCGACCACGCGCGCACCGACTCCACCACCTTGACACCGTCCATGTCGGGCAGGCCCAGATCGAGCAGCACAATGCTCGGCGCCTGCGACGAGGCGGCGGCGATAGCGGCATGGGCGGTCTCCACGGCCATATGGCGCAAGCCGTGCGCCTCGAGCGCGGCAACGATAAGGTTGCGAACGGCGGGGTCGTCCTCAACGACCAAGATAAGCGGTTTTACGGCAGAGTTCGACACAGCGCTACTCCTTATCAAACGAAACGTCGGCGACGGGAAGCTCAATCGTAAAGACCGAGCCGTGCGGGTCCGCCGCGGCAACCTCTATGCTACCGCCATGCGCCAACGCAATGGAGCGGCAGAGCGAAAGACCCAGGCCCACACTGCGATGGCTGTCGGCAAGACCGTGGTTGGCGGTGTAGAACGACTCAAAAATCCGCTCGCGATCCTCGGGCGCGATGCCCGGGCCATCATCGGCCACCGAGCACGTCACGTGCCCATCGTCGACGCCAATCGAAATCACGATATGCGAGCCTGCGGACGTATAGGTGATGGCATTGTTCACCAGGTTCACCACGAGCTGTACCATCAGGCGCGCGTCGACGTTGACGAGCGCCGGTTCATCGCACGGCACCACCTTAAGGTCGTGCTCGCGCACGGCCGGACTTACGTGGCGCAGCGCCTCCTCGACGATATCGTCCATGAGCTCCAGCGTGGTCGACAGATGCATGCCGCCGCCCTCGAGCTTTGTGATGGCGAGTAGGTTCTCGACGGTAGCGTTGAGCCATTGCGCATCCGAGCGAATGGACAGCAGCAAGCCGCGGCGCGTCTGGGCGTCGAGCTCGGCGGTGCCGGTCGAGCCCTGATCGAGCAAGACATCGGCATTGCCCGAAATACTGGTGAGCGGCGTGCGCAGATCATGCGAGATGGAGCGCAGCAGGTTGGCGCGCAGCTGCTCATTTTTGGCAAGCACCGCTGCCTCCTCGCGCGCCTCCATGGCGCGGGCGCGATCGAGCGCCAGCTCGCCTTCGCTCACGATGGCATCGGCCAGCATCCGCTCCTCGTGCGTCAGCACGTCGGGCGCGGCAACGATAGCCAGCACGCCCACCACCGAGGCGGGGTCGCCCGAGTGCACGAAGCCGTCGCCTGTGCGAACCGTCAGGTAGATGCCATAAAACGCCGAGCCGCCATAGGTGGCATCGAGCGGCGTTCCCACATAGGCGGACGCCGAGAGCCGCGGCGGCATCTGCGGCGCCAGTTCATGCACCGGCGCGGCGTCACCCACGGCCGTGTACGTCGCACGCGGCAGCAGGTCATCATCGTCGGCGTCGGCGCTATACCACACGACCGAACAGCCCGAAAGACGCGCCAGCTGCGTTGCCATGGCATGGACAATCTGCTGCTGATCGGCGCACCGCTGCAGCATGCGGTTGGTCTCGAGTACCATATGCGTGCGACGGTCGCTGGCGGCAGCCTGTGCCAAGGCGCGGCGCAGGGCCAACGCAATCGAGCTCGACACAAGCGAGACCACAAACATGATGAAGAACATGCCGGGATAGACGCGGTCGATAAATGACAGCGAGTAGCGCGGATCGACAAACAAGAAGCTGTAGAGCGCCACGGCGGCAGCCGAGCTCAACAGGCAATACAGGCGGCTCCAGGTGAAAAAGGCGCACAGCTGCACGGCAAACACGTAGACGATCATGATGCTGGGAGCGAGACCGGGGCGGTCGAGCAGCACGCCCACAATCGTCGCCGCTAACAGCAGCCCCGCCGCCACGCAGATGTCGTACAGGGGGCCGCGACGCGTCGACGTCGTGCGCCGCCACCAGAAGTTTTCGGCAATATCGCCGTCCGCATGGACGTCCATCAGCGCCCCGCCCCTCTCTCAAAAACAAAAACCACCACAAAGGGGACAGGCACCTTTGTGGTGGTTTCCCTCGTGGTGGTTCTAAGTGTAAAGCCTTCTACGACCGGCAGTCGCTAGACAAACAGTACGTGCGCGAGCAGGGCACACACGCACACCGCTCCAAATACCAGTGCCACGATCGAAATTACGCAATCGGCCATGTCCATGTTGGCACGGTTCGTCAAAAACCGATCTTCGTCAGCATCGGCGCACGCCTCACGCACCAGCTCGGCAACCACCTCGCGGCTATCAAGTATCTTTGCATCCATGTTTGCCTCTCCGGCCCCAATCTTGTCCATCGAAAACCAACTCCATGCAACCCGTCGGCGCCTACGGGCGCTCGTTGGGGGCCAGGCGCTGCATCTTGTTCACAGCCTTGAACTTGGTGAACAGCGGCACATACTCAAAGCTCACGTTGGAGTTCTCCAGGCCATACCAGCGCGCCGGCGTACCGGCGGCGCGGCGGATGATGTACTTGAGCGTGATGGCCGTGCGCTCGCTCGGCTCCACGTCACTCTCGGGCGCCAGAAGCTTGCGGATCATGACGAACTTGAACGTGCCGATGTTGCCCGGATCCTTGTAGACCGAGTAGTCATGCGTCTGCGCCGGCAGCTCGCCGGTGGCAGCCAGGTCCTGAACGACCTGACGCAGGTAGGCATTGACGCGCTGGTTGATCTTGTAGCCCAGGTACAGATGCACGCGGAACACGTAGTCGGTGCCGAACGTCTCGACCGAATAGGCAAAGGTATGCGGCTCGTCCATGGTCTCGACATTCACGAGCCACCAGGCGCGAGCGCGCTTGGGATGCTTGTCCAAGATCGAGTAGACGATATCACGGTCGATGTAATCGGTATGGGTGTCCTTGGTCAGGTACACGATGTTGTCGCTCATAAGCTCGTAGCGATCGTCGTCGCGCAGGCGCTTGAGCTGCGGCAGATAGCTGCGCAGCGGCAGCAGCGTAAACTGACGCTGCTCGACCGCCGTGCCGTTGTACCAGCACACCATAACGCCCATGATGAGTGCAGCCATGAGGATGGTGAAGTAGCCACCATGGAAGAACTTGGTGAGCGAGCTCACAAAGAAGAAGCCCTCGAGCATAAGGAAGAACGCAACGAAGATATACGGGGCGACCTTAAGGCCGCGATCAACATGCAGGTAGAAGAAGAGCAGCAGCGTCGTGCACATCATGGTCAGGGTGATCGCCAAGCCGTAGGCGGCCTCCATGTGCGCCGAGCTCTGGAACAGCAGCACCACGATGACGCAGCCCACGAGCATGACGTTGTTGACCATGGGAATATAGAGCTGGCCCTTGGTCTCGGCAGGATAGAAGACCTGCATGTGCGGCATGAGGTCCAGGCGACTGGCCTCGGACACCAGCGAGAATGCGCCGGTGATGAGCGCCTGCGAGGCAATGATGGCCGCGACGGTGGAAAGGCCGACGGC
>CABUSE010000063.1 GCA_902494135.1 uncultured Collinsella sp.
CCCGATTGCTAGGACCTACAGAAGGGTGCGACAAGCACACAACGTTTAGGAACACTCGGGAGCCGACAGATACTAATGTGACGCTTATGCAATCACGTTCGTATAGGTTACGGGGAAATGAGTTCGATTTCAAGCGTGAACTGCGATTTTTTACTCGTGTGGAGACTTTTTCGTAATCTTATGAACACACGTCTCCGCAACTTGACGATAACCAGCCAGGCAATTGGCTTTGGGGTAAAGTATCCGGAGCCAACGACTCTAGATCAAATTTACGAGAAAGGTGCCCTCGTGCTCAAAGCAGTCGTTTTCGATATGGACGAAACGCTTCTTAGCATCAACCTCAACGCGTTCATCCTTCGCTATTTTAAGGATGTCTCTTCGATGCTCGCGGATATCGGGCGCCGCAGCCGCGGTGGCACGATGGCACGCCTCGGCACCATCCTGGTCGACCTCAACGCCAATCGCCGCAGCGGCACGGACAACCGCACCAATCTTGAGTTTTACCAAGAAGAGGTCGAGCGCCGATGCGGGATCCGACTCTCCGATCCCCTCATCTACGAGGCGTTTACCTACTATGACCGCGAAGTTCTTCCGTACAAGAACGACGATGTCATTAACGCCCACGCCATGCCGGGCGCACACGCCGCGCTCCAGGCCGTACAGGACGCAGGGCTGCGTTGTGCGCTCTTTACCAACCCCAGCTTTCCCCAGGGGGCCATCGAGTGCCGCATGGGTTGGGGCGACCTGGCCGACGCTCCCTTTGAGCTCGTCACGCACATGGGAAACACCACCCGCTGCAAGCCCGATGCCACCTACTATCTAGAGCAGCTTCAGGTGATGGGGCTCGAGCCGCACGAGGTCCTTATGGTGGGCAACGATCCCAAGCGCGACTTCCCGTCCCCCGATTGCGGCATCCAAACCGCCTTTGTGGGCCAAGGCAAGCCCAGCCGAGCCACCTGGCGCGGAACCATGGAAGACTTCGCCCGCGACTTTAACGCCGTAATCGAGGCCTTCTACGAGCACCAAGTAGCCCACGAACTGTCGTAGGACCCCTCGCTCCAAACCAAATATCGCCGCAGGTTGAGCACAAGTCAGCGAAAATGCCCCTAAGCGAGCAATGTGCCTTGAAAGCGGAGGGCATAGGCCTTCTGGCCATGCCCGACGATTGAAAGGCAGATTGCCGCTTAGGGGCGTTTGCAGCGTCGACTGGTTACGCGGTTTGGTAAAACCGCGTAACTAGCACACCTGGGTTTTGCCGATCATGATGTTGAGGATCTCGACGTCGGTATCTTTCATACCCACACGGCCCACGTAGCCCATGCTGGCGATTGTCTGCTCAACGGTATCTTGGATCAGGCCCTCGCCGGCGCGGAAGCCGCGACCCTGCATGGCCATATCATGGCCCAGAATCGCCGCATCGACGGCAGCCGAGATCTTGGCGGCACAGCTCGCCTTGGCGCCGTCGCACACGATGCCGCCCACGTTACCGAGCGTATTCGAGACCGTCGCGCCAATCTGCTCGCGCGTGCCACCGCACAGCCAGGTAATCGCAGCGCCGGCGCCGCACGCGGCGCAAATAGCACCGCAAAACGCCGAGAGCGCACCAATATAGCTCTTGATATGCACGGCGATAAGATCGGACAGCATCACGGCGCGCACCAGGCGCTCGTGGTCGCAACGCAGGTACTCGGCATACTCCATGACGGGCAATGCGCAGGTAATGCCCTGATTGCCCGAGCCGCACACAATGGCGACCGGCAGCGCGCAGCCGTTCATGCGGGCGTCGGACCCGGCGGCCGCACGGGCACGGGCACGGCAGGCGACGTCATCGGCACGAGCACCCAGCAGCGTGCGGCCCACCTCGGCGCCCCAAGCGTGCGCAAGGCCCTCGGCACTGATCGCGCCATTCAGCTCAATCTGACGCTCAACGGCAGCGCGGGCGTCCTCAATGTCGCCGTCCTCAATAAAGTCGATGATGGACTCAATCGACATGGGCGTGTCGGCCTTATCCGCCGCCCGCTCGGCCACCACACGCTCGGCGCAGGCGGCACACTCCCCCGCCGACTTGCCGCATACCGGAATACCGTCGAGCGTATGGCACGTGACATTGGTGTGATGATCGGTAATCTCGACGACCGCGGTATGGCCCCCGGCCGTGGCAGTCACCTTGATGTAGAGGTTGGGCACACCCTCGACAAGCGACACATCGCAGTAGCCGGCGTCGGCGAGGAGCTCGGCCACGCGTGCACGGTCTTCATCGTTAACGCTCTCGAGCACCTCGAGAGCGCTCTTAGCGTCGCCACCCACGGCACCCAGCACGGCTGCCGCCTCAATACCGTGCATACCACCCGAGTTGGGCACGGTCACGCTCTTAACGTTCTTGATGATGTTGCCCGAGCAGGCAACGTCCATATGATCGGGCTCGCAACCGAGCGTCTGGCTCGCCAGTGCCGCTGCATAGGCAACGGCAATGGGCTCGGTGCAGCCGAGCGCACAGACAAGCTCGCGGTTCAAAACATCGCAAAACGCGGCATCACGAAAGGAATCGGTAGGCATAGGTATCTCCTACTTGTATAACGGACTGGGCTCTCGAAAATAATTAGTTCTTTTATTTGATAACAATGCATCAAAAACCGCAACCATGGTTCCGGCAGACGGCGCTCAAGCGCAAACTGACGACATTCATTCACGAGAAGCCGGTCTTGTTGCATGCTAAAGCGTTTGACCAAAAAACGCCCGAGCGTTTACGCAAAAGTCGCGCTATCATGCAGTCGAACGCGGTAAAACCTTTAGCATTTGCGCCGCACAGACCAGAGAGGAACCACTCATGAAGATTGGTATCGGCAACGACCACGCCGCCGTCGAGCTCAAGAACATCATCTCCGAGCACCTGAAGGAGCGCGGCTGCGAGGTCGTGAACTTTGGCACCGACACCTCCGAGAGCTTTGACTACCCCATCGCCGGCTACAAGGTGGGTAAGGCCGTTGCCAACGGCGACGTCGACCTGGGCATCCTCATCTGTGGCACCGGTGTCGGGATTAGCCTGGCTGCCAACAAGGTCGAGGGCGTACGCGCCGTCGTGTGCTCCGAGCCCTTCAGCGCCAAGCTCTCCCGCATGCACAACAACACCAACGTGCTCGCCTTTGGTGCCCGTGTCGTGGGCTCCGAGCTCGCTAAGATGATCGTCGACGAGTGGCTCGACGCCGAGTTTGAGGGCGGCCGTCACGAGCGTCGCGTTAACCTCCTCAACGAGATCGATCACACGCGCGGCCTCAAGGTCGTCGACGAGGCCTAAACCACTCAGTGCCACAAGCTAACAGCAGGGGCCCGCTCGGAACTCATGACCGAGCGGGCCCCTTCATAGATTTTGGAATAAAAGGGCGCCGCGGATGGAGTTCCGCGGCGCCCAAGCCACACGCTAACAGCTTTAAGGAGTCAAAGCTGGTTTAGCCAAAGAAGCGCTTGATCTCAATCTCGGCGTTCTCCAGGCAGTCGGAGCCGTGGATCACGTTGGCGTTGACATCGACGGCAAAGTCGCCGCGGATGGTACCAGGAGCAGCGTCAAGCGGATTAGTAGCGCCCATGAGGGTGCGCATCTTAGCAACAGCGGAGAGACCGGAAACGACCATCTTGACGACCGGACCGCTCGTCATAAAGTCGCAGAGACCGCCAAAGAAGGGCTTGTCGGCCAGATGGGCGTAGTGCTCCTCGACGGTAGCGCGCTCGAGCGTGGTCATCTCCATGCGCTCGATGACAAGGCCGCTGCGCTCAATGCGAGCAACGATCTCGCCGATCTTGCGGTCGCGCACGGCGTCGGGCTTAATCATGATGAAGGTCTTCTCGATAGCCATAAAAGTAGCCTTTCAAGTAGGTTCGCGCGTGCCCAAGTCCCATTCCGGCACCCGCCTGGACTGCATCGTAACAGAGTTTTAGCTGCAGTTAAACAAAAAGCTGTTTATTGAAACGTTGCAATTTATTAAAGCGCTCCATATGTGTCACTTCTGTTTCGAAGCCCGATTAGAGTACCATCCGACCGCCCATCAACCGCGCCGAACAGAGCAGGCGGTCGGTTGCCGCCCGCGAACGTATCCCCTTCACAACCTGCCCAAAGGTCCTACAGAAGTTCTCGACAAGCCCCTCCCCCATAGCAACAAAATACGGGCTCCCACATCAGCAGGCGCCCGTAAAGCGAAAACGATTTATCAATAAATGGACAATACGTCTTCAGCCAAACCTCTACTTTGCCCCGTGACCCATCTCGACGACCTTGGTTAGCGATCCAAACACACCTTCGTCGACCACGAGTTGCGCCTCGGCACGCTGCAGCTGCACGGCAACGGCGGCAGGGGCGGTGCCGCCCTCGGTCGTGCGCGCGGCGACAATCGACGGGATGTCGAGCGCCTCGGTAATGTCGTGCTCAAAGAGCGGGCTTGCCTCCTGGAACACCTCAAACGGCAGGTCCTCAAGATTGCAGCCGCGCTTCTCACACATCAGAACCAGATGCCCCACCACGGCATGTGCCTCGCGGAACGGCAGGCCACGCTTGGCCAGGTAATCGGCAACATCGGTAGCGGCAAGGTGCCCCACGCCGCACTCGCGCGCCATGGCATCCTCGTTGACGGTCCAAGTCGAAATCATTCCGGCCATAACCGACAGGCACTGCATGAGCGTATGGGCGGTATCGAGCGCGCCCTCCTTGTCCTCCTGCAAGTCCTTGTTATAAGCAAGCGGCAGGCCCTTCATGGTCACGAGCAGCTGCACCAGGTTGCCATAGACACGGCCGCTCTTGCCGCGAATAAGCTCGGCAAAGTCGGGATTCTTCTTCTGCGGCATGATGGACGAGCCGGTGGAGTAGGAGTCTGAAAGCGTGATAAAGCCAAATTCGGAGCTCGACCACAGCACGATCTCCTCGGAAAGACGCGACAGGTGCATGGCCATGACGGAGCCAGCGTAATGCAGATCGAGCAGGAAATCACGGTCGGAAACAGCATCGAGTGAGTTAGGAATCACGCCCGCAAAGCCAAGTTCGGCAGCCGTCATCTGGCGATCGAGCGGATAGCTCGTACCGGCAAGCGCGGCAGCACCCAGCGGGCAGTTGTCGGCGGCATCAAAGGCGGCCTTCAAGCGTGTAAAGTCGCGCGCGAACATCCAGGAATACGCCAGCAGATGATGCGAGAGCAGCACGGGCTGAGCGTGCTGCATATGCGTGTAACCCGGCAGAATCACCTTGTCGTACTTCTTAGCCGCATCCACCAGCACATGGCGCAGCTCAAGATTGGCCTCCATGAGCTCCTTGGCCAGCGCCTTGACGCCCAGGCGCGTGTCGGTCGCCACCTGGTCGTTGCGCGAACGTCCGGTATGCAAGCGCTTACCGGCCTCGCCGATGCGACGCGTCAGCTCGCTCTCGATGGACATATGAATGTCTTCGTCGTTGATGTCGAAGGTGAAGTTGCCGGCATCGATATCCTGTTCGATTCCGGTCAGGCCCTTGGCAATCGCCTGCTCGTCCTCGGCACTGATGATGCCCTGGGCCGCCAGCATTTTGGCATGCGCCTTAGAGCCTGCGATATCCTGCTTATAGAGATGTTTGTCGGCCGGCAGCGACGCGCCAAACTCCTGCGTGACCTCGGCCACGCCTGCCTCAAAACGACCGCCCCAAAGAGCCATGGAACCGTCCCCTTTCTCCAAATACCAAAACAAGCGCCCAAAGCAATGCGCCATATCGCTAAAGCGATTTTTCAACCGCTAGTTTTACACATTCCCCACCGTGTGCGGAGCCATGTAGCTAATTTGCAAAGAAGTGACGCGCCATGCACTTGGCGCCCAACGTCTCCCTCCGGATGTTGCCCTGCGAACCATCGATCCAGGCCTTCAGGCTCATAGGGACGTCCTCGACCCTTGCAGCATCGAACTCGGGCGCGAGGGCAAGTAAAGCATGCGCGATAGCATTGAACATAATGGATACTCCTCATATATATAGGCGCAGGGCCGCCAAATTGATAGAAGGAGCCCCGCCGGACAACCCCGGCGGGGCTCGGACTCAGCCGCAGACGCGGCATCATATATGCGGGCGGAACGTAGGGGCCACCGATGTTAAGAAGTGTCAGCAAGCATAACGAAAGGTAGGGACCCCGTGCGCCCGTTATGTATCACGCGGATGGGCCGCGCGGATACCAAGGGAAGGAGGCGCTAGGCCTGGGCGGCAGCAGAGCTGGGGCCCTGGACCTTTGCCCACGTCTTGAGTGACAGCGTATCGATCTCGATAAAGCCGGCGCTGGCCTTCTCGTCAAACGTAGTGTCGCGGTCGTAGGTAGCCAGACCGTAGTCATACAGGCTAAACGGGCTCTTGCGGCCGACGACATGGCAGTTGCCCTTAAAGAACTTCAGACGGACGGTGCCGGTCACGAACTTCTGGGTGTCGGCCATAAAGGCGTCGAGCGCGTTTTTGAGCGGGCTGTACCACTGGCCGTTGTACACGGCGGTGGCCCAATCCTGCTCGAGCTTGATCTTGGTCTTGAGCAGGTCGCCCTCGACGCAAATGTCCTCGAGCGCCTTGTGGGCGGTGATGAGCGTCAGGGCGCCGGGAACCTCGTAGCACTCGCGGCTCTTAAGGCCCACCAGGCGATCCTCGACCAGATCGAGACGGCCAAAGCCATTGTCGCCGGAGATCTTGTTGAGGGAGATGACAATCTCGGAGAGCTTCATCTTCTTGCCGTCGACGGCGACGGGCTTGCCGGCCTCAAACTCAATCTCAGTGTAGGTCGGGGTGTCCGGCGTGTCCTCGGGGTTCTTAGTCATAACCCAAGCGTCATCGAGCGGCTCGTTCCAGGGATCCTCCAGGTGGCCGCACTCAATGGCACGACCCCACAGGTTGTCGTCGATGGAGTAGGGGTTGTCGTTGGCACCCTCGGGAACCGGCACGTTGTGGGCGTGGGCATAGGCGACCTCGTCGGGACGGCACTTCAGGTCCCACTCGCGAACCGGGGCGATAACCTTGAGCTCGGGGTCGAGGGCCTTTACGGCGGCCTCAAAACGGACCTGGTCGTTACCCTTGCCGGTGCAGCCGTGGGCGACGTAGGTAGCGCCAAACTCGTGGGCGACCTCAACAAGCTTCTTGGCAAGCAGCGGGCGAGACAGGGCGGAGAGCAGCGGATACTTGTTCTCGTACATGGAGTTTGCTGCGATGGCCTTAGTCAGGAACTCATCAGAGAACTCGTCGCGCAGGTCGAGCACCTGGCAATCGAGAACGCCCAGGTCGAGCGCCTTCTGCTTCTTGGCATCCAGTCCGGTCTCTTCCTGGCCCACGTTGCCGCAGACACAAACGACATCGAGATTCTTCTCGTCCTGGAGCCATTTGACACATACGGATGTATCAAGACCACCGGAATATGCGAGAACGACTTTTTCCTTGCTCATGGCTGTTTCCTTTCGCCCTTGGTAGCTAGTTAGAACATCGGTCAGTTGCAAGTCACCTTGAGGTCAAAAACCGTGCAATATCAGGTTAAATAGCAAAAATCAGCACATACATGCCCTAGAAACATGCAGCAATGTCGTGCTAAAACCCAACGACCTCAAAATGACTCTGTTGAGGCAA
>CABUSE010000064.1 GCA_902494135.1 uncultured Collinsella sp.
ATTTACCGATTCGGTCATCCGCCGCATGACACGCATCTCCAATAAGTATGGCGCCGTCAATCTCTCGCAGGGCTTCCCCGACTTCGATCCCCCCGCGCAGCTGCTCAAAAGCCTGAGCGCCATCGCCACCGACCCCAAGCCGCTCTACCACCAGTACTCCATCACCTGGGGCTCTCAGGCCATGCGCGAGGCGCTTGCCGCCAAGCAGGAGCACTTTATGGGCATGCCGATCAACCCCAACGAGAACATCGTGGTCACATGCGGCTCCACCGAGGCCATGATGGCCGCCATGATGACGGTCACGAACCCCGGCGACAAGGTCGTCATCTTCTCGCCGTTCTACGAGAACTACGGCGCCGACACGATTCTCTCGGGCGCTGAGCCCATCTATGTGCCGCTCAACCCGCCCACGTTCGACTTCGATCGCGAGGTCCTCGAGGCGGCCTTCCGCGACAACGACCCCAAGGCCATCGTCCTGTGCAACCCTTCCAACCCCTGCGGCAAGGTCTTTACGCGCGATGAGCTCACCTTTATCGCCGACCTCTGCAAAAAGTACGATGCCTACTGCATCACCGACGAGGTGTACGAGCACATCGTCTACGCGCCCCACGAGCACGTCTATATGGCCACGCTGCCCGGCATGTTCGAGCGGACCATCAGCTGCAGCTCGCTGTCCAAGACGTACTCCATCACCGGCTGGCGTCTGGGCTACACCATTGCCCCGGCGCAAATCACCGAGCGCATCAAGAAGGTCCACGACTTCCTCACCGTGGGTGCCGCCGCTCCCCTGCAGGAAGCCGTCGTCACCGCCCTCAACTTCGACGACAGCTATTACCAGGAGGTCCTCGACCTCTACACCGCCAAGCGCGACCTGTTCTGCCAGGGGCTCGATAGCATCGGTCTTGAACACAACGTGCCGCAGGGCGCCTACTACGTCATGATGGACATCTCTGAGTTTGGCTATGACAGCGACCTCGAATTCTGCGAGGACCTCGCGTCTAAGGTGGGCGTGGGTGCCGTGCCCGGTTCGAGCTTCTTCCGCGAGCCCGTCAACCATCTGATTCGTTTCCACTTTGCCAAGCGAGACGAGACGCTCAACGCCGCGCTCGAGAACCTCAAGTCGCTGCGTGATAAAATCAAGCCGCGCGGGTAAGGACGGCCCGGCAACTAAACTAACCAAAGATGCCTCGCACCGCGCTGCGTTGCGAGGCATCTCTTTATAGCGCTTTCTTAAATGGTTTAGGGCACTATACTTTAGTTACGCAGCAAACTCGTCCCAGAGAGAGGAATACTATGGCAGAGCAGCAGCTTATCGGAGCGCTCGAGGCCGGCGGCACCAAGATGGTCTGCGCCACGGGCTATGCAGGCGGTACGGTCCTGGAGCGCGAGCAGATTGCGACCACGACCCCGCAGGAGACTGTTGAGGCCGTCAACGCATGGTTTGCCGACAAGGGCATCGCCGCGCTGGGCATCGGCGCCTTTGGTCCCACCGCAGTCAACCCTGCCTCGCCCCAATACGGCAAGATCCTGGAGACGCCCAAAACGGCATGGCGCTACTTTGATCTGCTGGGCACCATCCAAAACGAGCTCAATATTCCCTGCGGCTACGACACCGACGTCAACGTTGCCTGCTTGGGCGAGGTCACCTTTGGTTGCGCCCAGGGCCTCACCGACGTGGTCTACCTGACCATCGGCACCGGCGTGGGCGCCGGCGTGCTCTCGGGCGGTAAGCTCGTGCACGGCATGATGCATCCCGAGGCCGGCCACATCCTGGTCACGCGCGACCCGCGCGACACCATCGGCGAGCATAGCGCCTGCCCCTTCCATGACAACTGCCTCGAGGGCCTCATCGCCGGCCCTGGCGTTAAAAAGCGCTGGGATGGCAAGAGCGCCGGAGACATGGCCGATGACCCGGAGGCCATGGACCTGCTCGCAGGCTATCTGGCACAGGCGCTCATGACCTACACGCTGTGCTACGCACCGCAAAAGATCATCATCGGCGGCGGCGTGGCCGACCACACCCCCATCGTGCCGCTCGCACGCAAAAAGTGCGCCGAGATGCTCAACGGCTATATCGTCACGCCCGAGGTCAACGACATCGATTCCTATATTGTCAACAACAGCCTCGAGGGCAAGCAGGGCATCATGGGCTGCCTGGCCCTGGGCGCACAGGCGCTTCAGTAGCAGACGCACCCACAGGGCGTGGCGCGCTCGGCAAATCCAACCTACGGAACGACGCCACCACGCCTCATATAACCCCTCAAATAAAAAAGGCCGCCTAGGACCAAACAATACGTCCTAGGCGGCTTTTTTGGCGCACATCAGCCACCGTAAGAGATATCGGAGCACAACGCCCGTTGCCGCTCCACAGCAGTCGATCATCACATCGGTGATCATGCCAGCGCGTCCCGGCACAAAGAGCTGAATCGTCTCGTCGATCGAAGGAATCAGCAGCAGGAACACCGCCGTGGGCAGCAGCACGTCAAAGGTGCGCCGGCCCTCAAAATCAAAGGCATGCGTTGCCAGGATGCCGAGCACCATATACTCGGTAAAATGCGCGCACTTGCGAACAACAAAGTTGGTCACCCATTCATATGGAAGTCCCACGCCGTGCAGGAAACCGCGGATAGCTTCCATGACCGTTAGGCTCAGCGAGCCCGACCCCGAGCCGGGAACCAGCGAATTGCCCCAGATCAAGAGCGCCATCAGGCAGGTTACAACCGCCCATTTTCGATTGATCTTAACCATGCAGAAGTTATGCCTCCGCGCGGAGCGGCGCGAAGCTGGCGGTACCGCCCTCGATAACGCTCAGGTAGGCACGGCCCGTACGCTTGGCGGTAGAGGACTGCAGGCGCTCGATCTCCTCCTCGAGGATCTGATTGACGCGCTCGTGACGACGGTTTTCCATAATGCCGGCGGCAATAGCCTCGGCCCGCTCGATGCTCTCGCGCGAGATACGGGCAGTATCCTCGGGGAACACAGCGCTGTGACGGCCGACATAGGCGGGGGCAGCAGGCTGAGGGGCAGCGACGGGAGCGGGGGCTGCAACAGGAGCAGGCTCGTCAATCTCATCCAGAATCGCGGTGGCGGCGGCCCACATGTCCTCGTGGCCCGAGTAATCAGCCATGGGGACATCAACCTCGAGTGAGGCATCCGGAAGGTCGCCGGTGTCGATGCGATCTTGGGCATCAATCGATGCGGTGATGGCTGCAGGCTCATCGAGGTCATCGAAATCGATATCCGCGGCACCGGAGATGATAGGCATGCTGGCGAGGTTTACATTGTACGGCGCAGCCTCAGCCGCCTGCTGCTGGGCAGGAGCGCCCCACAATGAGCTTTCGGCGGCACGGCGGGCGGCAACGGCCTCCTCGTCCGCAGTCATGGCTTCATCAACGTACGAATTGTCGGCAGAAGCGTTCGCGTCCGCCGAGGTAGCGTTGTAGGCGTTATTGGCTGCCGCGTTGGCGACGAGTGCCACGAAAGCCGCCGTGCTGCCCGCAGGGGCGGCCTGGGAACCAGACACGGCGCGTGCCGCGGCGGCGATGTCGTCGCGATTGAAGGAGCCGGTCTGCCCGCCGTTGGTGAGCTCGTCGATGGCGACTTGATAGACGTCGCGCGAGTGTGCAGGGTCGCAGCTCACCGGCGAATCGTCGTCGAGCATACTGTCGATCATGGACCAAGCCTCGGCCTCGTCCATGGCATCTGCGGCTCGAGCGATGGTAGGGACACCATCATCGGCATGACGGCGCTGGAACGCACCAGTCAGGCCGGAAAGGAATGCCGAGGTAGACTGCTCCGCCTGAGCCTGAGAAGCAGAAGCCGCAGCGTAAGGAGTCGCATCCTGCTGCTGAGCTGGAATCGAGGCGGTCTTGAACTCGCTTTGATGCTGATTGAGATTGGCGGCACCGCCCATGGCATCGGGCTGGAACAGACGCTCTTCACGCTGCGCACGGTACTCGGAGATACCCAGCGAGGCGGCATAGATACCCACGCCCGCCACCGCGCCCACGGCGAAGGGAACCGCACCCGCCACGACCGTCTCGTTCACCGACGAAAACGGCAGCGTCGCGGCATACATAACCACGGGAGCGGCAAGGCCGATCCCGCACGAAAGTCCGGCAAGGACTGCTCGTTGTGTTGCATCAGAAGAAGCCATGAGCTCTCCCCATCTTCCAGCACCCAAATCGCATCATTCAGTTGGCTGCGCGAGAGAAGATGAAGCGGGGCTATGCCCCAAAGCAACGGTATATGGTTCGTTTCATCTGCGTTTTCCGTCGCGAAGCTTAAAAGCTATTATGCGAAACCGCCCTGTCGATTGCAAGCGACGATGTCGGATTGAAACGGGAAACCTGCTGCTTGCCAGTCTTATGGTCAAAAATAAGTGCGGAGCGGCGATATGGAAAAGGGCCGAGGCGCAAGCCCCGACCCTTTATCGCATTGATGGCTATCGCTGCGTGTGGATGACAACCTAGAACGTCTGCTCGTAGTCGCTGTGCTTTTTGGCCGAACGCACCAGGAACTCCTGGTTGGTGTTGGTGCCCTTGAGGCCCTTGATAAACGATGCGGCCGCGCGCTCGGTATTGTTCATGCCGGCGAGGATGCGACGCAGACCAAAGACAAACGGACGCATCTGCTCGTCGACCAACAGGTCCTCGTTACGCGTACCGGAGGCAACGGGGTCGATAGCCGGGAAGATACGACGGTCGGCAAGATCGCGGTCGAGCTTAAGCTCCATGTTGCCGGTGCCCTTGAACTCCTCAAAGATGACCTCGTCCATCTTGGAACCGGTGTCGATGAGGGCAGAGGCCAGGATGGTGAGCGAGCCACCGTTCTCGATATTGCGGGCTGCGCCCAGGAAGCGCTTGGGCGGATACAGTGCCGCCGAATCGACGCCGCCCGAAAGGATGCGGCCTGAGGCGGGCGCCGCCAAGTTGTAGGCGCGGGCAAGACGCGTGATGGAGTCGAGCACCACCACAACATCGCCGCCCAGCTCCACGATGCGCTTGGCGCGCTCGATGACGAGCTCTGCCACGCGAGTGTGGTTGTCGGCGGGCATATCGAAGGTCGACGCCACAACCTCGCCCTTGATGGAACGCTGCATATCGGTGACCTCTTCGGGGCGCTCGTCGACGAGCAGGCAGATGAGGTGCACCTCGGGGTTGTTAATCGAGATAGACTGGCAGATCTTCTTGAGGATCGTGGTCTTGCCGGCCTTGGGCGGGGACACGATCAGGCCACGCTGACCCTTGCCGATCGGCGACACGATGTCGATGGCGCGACCGGTAATGGAGTCCTTGCCGTGCTCCATGCGCAGCGGCTCGTTGGGATAGACCGGGGTGAGGTCGCCGAACTTAGGACGGTTGCGAATCTGCTCGGGGTCCAGACCGTTGACGGTCGTGATTTTGGCGAGGCCGGCGCGCTTGTCGCCGCCGCGCGAAGGACGCAGCGAGCCCTCGATGACGTCGCCCGTGCGCAGACGCGCGGAGCGGATGAGGTAGGCGGGCACGAAGGCGTCGTCGTTGGACTTCATGTAGCCATGGGCGTGGATGATGCCGGAGCTGTCCGGGCGAATCTGCAGAATGCCCTTGATGTCGCGGAAGCCCTCGGCCTTCGCGGCAGTGGTGTAGATTTCCTCGACGAGCTCGGCCTTCTTCTTGCCGGTCGTCTCGATCTCGAACTCCTTGGCCTTCTCGCGCAGTTCGGCGACCTTCATGGCCGCGAGTTCCTCGCGCGAAAGCGTGGGCTCGGTGGGGGCGGCATTACGTTCCTTGTTGCGCTGCTTGCGATCGCGCTGACGGTTGCGACGGTCGTTGTTGCGGTCGTCCTTGCGGTCGTTGCGCTCGTCGTTGCGCTTGTGCTGGCGACGGTTGGGACGAGTGCCGTCTTCGACCTCGGCGGGGGCGGCACCATCAGTTGCAGCGGCGTCGCCATTGGCCGCAGCAGCGCCATTGGCCTCGGCGCCGGAATCGACCTGCGCTTCGGCATCAGCCTGCTGCTCGGGCGCCTTGGCCTTAGCGGACTTCTTACGACCGCGCTTGGGCTTTTCGGACGCAGTCTGTTCGACGTCCTGGGGCTCGGCGGCATCAGTCGATGCATCGGCGGTCGTCTCGGCGGAATTCTCGGACGCACCCTCCTTGGCAGCCTTGGCCTTGGACGTGCGCTTAGCAGCAGTACGATGGCTGCGACCGGGACGGACATCGGCGAGCTCGACATCGGCGGGAGCGGCCTCGGAAGTCGTAGCATCCTGGACGGGCGCGTCGGCAGCGGTTGCAGGCTCGGCGGTCGCCGCAGCATCCCGAGCGGCGGCGGCTGCGGCTGCGGCCTTCTCGGCCTCGACGAAAGCCTTGGGCTTGCGACCGCGACGGTGCGGGCGCAAAGCCGGATCGACAACGGGAACTTCGCTGGCCTCGACAGGCGCAGCGGGCTCAACAGGCGATGTGCCCTCCCCTGCCGCGGAACGGACCGAAGCCTCAGCGAGCTCGGGGGTTACCTGATCGGCAACCTGCTCGGCCTTAGCAGCCGTGCGACGGCGTGTGCGCGGTACCGGCTTCTCGGTTGGCTGGTCGGCGACAGGGGTCTCGGTGGCGGCAGGCGTCTCGGGCACAAACGGAGCTGCAAGCTCGGTCAGAGCCGCGGCCTCACGCTCGGCAGCACGACGGCGGGCGCGCACCACCTGAGCCTCGCTAATCTGCGCCAACGCACGTGCCTGCGCGACCTCATCGGAAATCGGCGCCGAGGAGTCAGCTGCAACGGTACGCTTGGCGCGCGTCGTGCGCGTGGTACGGCGCTTGGGCTTGGTGACCTCCTCGCCGTCATCGGCAGGCTTGGCCGCGCGGCGCGTACGCTTGGGCTTTGCCGGAGCAGCCTCCTCACCAGTTGCAGACACGGCCTTCTCAGCCGCTACAGGCGTAGGCGTCGAAGCAGCCTTAGGCGTCTCAGGAGCCGAGGCTTGCGCGGGCGCCGCGACCTGGTCCGACGCAACCGGTGCAGCGGGAGCGGCTTGCGTCGTCGTTATTTCGTTTTCTTGCTGTTGATCAGACACAGTGTTTGCTCAACTTTCTTTTCAAGCCCTGTGATCACATGCTCCCTGCATAAACCTTCAGGGCGGCTAAACAGTCTAGCTCCGTCAAATACCGACGGACATCATTGATCTGTATCGAGATATTTGCGTCATATACGCAGCGTTAGTGTAACACAACCGCAACCACCTGCAACTTAGTCATTGAGGACGTTCTTAAACGACTAGTCAAAAGGGACAATCTTTGGTTTACCGCCCACAAACCTGAATGCCTCCGCCAAAACTATGACGGTTTACTACGACGAATCGCTCAACCGCGACCACTCCGAAATTTGTTGAACTAAAACCGACGCTCCTATAAGTTGTCAAGAGGCAGTTTGCGGGAGCGTTCTCTCCAATTCGCACAGGAGCTCGTAATACCTCCTCTCCAGTTTCGTCGACCGCCGTTTCCCCCGTTCCA
>CABUSE010000065.1 GCA_902494135.1 uncultured Collinsella sp.
AAATGCCTGCAACCGCAGCGTCAATCTGCCCCGGCACAAAGGCAGTGCACATCAACGGCATGGGAATGCGCGGGTAGCCATCGCAGTCCATCTTCCATCTCCCATCAGGTGGCAACAATGCAGCAATTGTACTCCTGTTGCTCGGGACTGGAATTTGTGGGTATCGCCTACGATTATGCCGAACGTATAAAGGAAGAGTCTATTGTCGATGCTCCCAAGGTGGCTACCGAAGCCTAGCTGACCTCGACATTCGGAAAAATTGCCACCCCTGTAAAAAACTCTGCCGCAGCGATGGGAAACGCATCTTCTGGGCATTCTGTCGTCTCCAGCCAGCGCTGGACTGCTGCTGTCGCCTGCGCGTTGGCGAGCGGGGCGTGGGGACCGTCCGGCGACCAGCGGTGACGGGCGAGCCCTGCCGCGTGCGTGGGCCTCCATCGGCGTAGACCCATGACCCGCATGGCATCGGAGAGGTCCACCATGGCGTTCAGGACCTTACCGTCCGGCACGTCCAGCCTAGCGGCTCTCTTGAACCCGAGGTCGAAGAGGACGTTGTACAAGGCATATGGGGCCGAGCGGAAGTGGATCAAAAGAGCGTTACTTGACGTTTCATGCATAATGCCAACCGCCCCGCGACATCACGTTCGCAGCGCGCAGGGGCCGGAGAATCTTCACGATGAGAGTTGACGTCTAATACCTTGCATCGTATAGTGTGTATAGCATAGTATATGACGAGAGGAGGTGTGCGGATGGAGGCACAGATGAAGCGCGGCTTCCTGGAGGCCTGCGTGCTCGCGGCCGTCTCCGGCGAGGAGTCCTACGGCTACCAGATCGTGAAGGACGTACCGGCGAGCATGGGGCTCACGGAGTCGACGCTCTACCCGCTGCTCAAGCGCCTGGAGAAGGCCGGGTGCATCACGGCGCGCTCCGCCGAGCACAACGGGCGGCTGCGCCGGTACTACCGCATCACGGACGACGGGCGAGCGCGCATCGAGGAGTTCCTGGCCGAGTGGCCGTCCGTACGGGAGATTTACGCATACGTTGAGGGGGCGCACCATGACGCGCGATGAGTTCCTGGGCCGGTTGGGCGAGCTGCTCGCCTGCCTGCCGGCCGAGCAGGTGGAGGAGACCAAAGCGTTCTATGCGGAGGCCATCGCCGACCGCATGGAGGACGGTATGAGCGAGGAGGAGGCCGTGGCCGCCATGGGCGCCCCCGGCGAGGTTGCCGAGGCCACGCTCGACGACCTGCCCGCCGTGCCGCGCGCGATCGCGAGGACGCGCCGGCGCGGCACCGCGCTGCTGTGGGTGCTGGCCATCGTGGGCTCCCCGGTGTGGGTGCCGCTGCTCGCCGCCTTCGCCGCCGTGGCCGTCACGGTCTATATCTGCATCTGGCTGCTGGCGCTCTGCGTGTGGATCGTCGCGGCGGCACTCGGGGGCGTGGGCGTAGTTGAGCTCCTGCTTGCCGTAAGCGGCGTCGCCATCGGCCACTTCCCGTACGCCCTCGTCTCGGCGGGCGTGGGGCTCGGCCTCGTCGGCGTGGCGCTCTTCGTTGGTGCTGGCGCTTGGGCCGCCTCAAAACAAATTGCGCGCCTCTCGGCGCTCTGGGCGAGGAAGGCCGCCTCGCCCTTCTGGAAGGGTAAGGGCGAGAAGGGCGGCGCTGCCGCGCATCTCGCGGCGTAGAAAGGAGTGAGTACCATGACCAGCGCGAAGAAGATCTACCTCGCCGTGGCGGGCGGGCTCGTTGCCGCGGGTGTTGTCCTCGCAGGCATTGGCTTTATCGCTTCGGGTTTCGACCCGGCCGTGTTCACAACCCAAATCGACACGCGCGACAGCGCCATCGTGCTCGGCGGCGTCGAGGTGGACGAATACGAGAGTATCCCGTTCATCAGCCAGCTCGCCAATCTGGGCGAGATCGACACCTCCGACGTCGCGGATCCCGCCGCGCCCTAGGCGCAGCGAGCCCGGGCGCTCTGCCCGCCAAGCTGCGTAAGCCGGCGAAACCCGAACCTCAACCTCTACGCAATTGGCCCTAAGCCTGCGCCGATTCGCTCTCAGCGCCGCGTGGGGGGCGTGACGCATGCCCAAAAAAGTACGAGGAGAAAGGAACGCGCCGCCCACAGCCACGCCCTTCCGCCTTCACGGGGCCACGCAGGACCGGAAGCGACTGGGCCGTGCGGTGGGGCTGTGCTTGGATTGGCTACACTGATATGGACAGATCCGTGAGGGGCGCGAGAGACGGGACTCCGGGGAGATCTTCGAGGAGGAGTGTCTCGACTGGAAGCGCGGGTTCAGTGGAGCATGAACCTAATCTCTGTCTCTCTTGCTTTTTTGATTTGTTGAGAAGCCGGCATTTGGGGGCATTTTGGATAGCGAACAGTTCAAACAAGAAGCTGGGAAAATAGAACAAAGCCTGAGTGCCTTGAGAGTCGCCGAGCGCAATGCAGTGATTCCCTTCATGAACGGCGACTTTACCCAATGGGATCTATATCTGGCATCCTCCTCTGAGTATGCGATGAGACTGATAGACGGATGCATCTCCATGCTCGAGTCGAGGAATCTTGTTTGCGTCGCCCAGCTTCTCCGCGCACAGGTTGGAGTCTGCCTGCGGACATTCGCGTTATTCGCCGCGAAAGACCAGGATGACTTTCTCAAGCAGGTGTTTCAAGGTGTGCCTGTGAACAAGCTGAAAGATTTCTCGGGTGAGAAGATGTCCGATGGAAGACTTCAAGACTTACTCGAGAAGTTCGATCCAAAGGTAAAAGATGTATACAAGGTGACGTCTGGATTCGTCCACTTCTCCACTGATATTCTGCCGAGCATGGGTGTGCCTGGGGAGGGCTATGAGGTCGAGTTTAATTTTGGAGCCGAGCCCAACGAGAGAAACAATGCGCCTCTCGTGGAATGCGGCAAGGCGTTCTGCCACTATGTCGACCTGCATCTCCAGATGCTCCATAAGGTGATTGCTTCGGATGAATGGTATGCCGATCGATTCCGTATCGATTCCGATGGTCCTGCAGACGAGGCCTCGAAAAGCGAGAAGGTGTAGGTCGAACGCATTGACGCCGCCTTGACAGTATCCCGATATGATAACGAATGGGAGGTTCCCTGCGAAATGTGCGCCTTTGTATATTCTCGCTAGGAAGCCCCCGACCGATAAGGCATCGTTGAGTTCAATTTGAGTTCAGCTCGGGTGCCTGAAAATCGCCCAACTCTGATAAAAGGGGAGACGACGGTACACCACGTAGACGAGAGGCTATGGAAGTGCACGATTTGATTATATTGGCGCGCTAAACCGTCCCCGCTGCCCAACTTGAACTCCGCTCACGCGTGCATGGGGCTGCGAGAGGTAACGGCCTGCGGCCTCCTTTGTGTGCTCGATGATATCTTCGAGCATGCCGGGCATGGCGGAGACATTCGCTGCAATCCAGCCGTGTTCAAGCGCCGTTTCGGATAGGAGCGAGAGTGGGCCGTCTTGCCCGTTCCCCTTAAACCCGTAAAGATGGTTGACAGTTTGGGGTCTCCCGGGTCTTTAGCTTTTACCGCGCTCGGTGCCTCATGGAAACTGTTGGACTTTAATCAGACAGACCCAGCATGTCGTTTTCCTCCATGAGGACATCGGCTAAAACCGCAACACCTATGCTTGTTTAAGCAAACCTCCTGATAGTCGTGGAGCTGCTGTAGCCCGACATGCAGGACGTCGTTCGGCTTAAACACCGGATGCCGCATCCGCAAAACGAGTTGCGTTGCACCCAGTCCCAAAAGGCTGCCAAGTACCATGGCGCGAGCGTTGGGGTAGCCATCATTCAGCGTGGATACATCCGGATGCGCATAGATCCAGACGATTCCAACGTTCTCGTATTTCCCGTGCGGGTAATCGAAGAGGGCAAGCGACACCATGCGGTTGCCGCCGACGGTCACGACTCTGTCGGGGTTTTCTGCCGTAAGCTTCCTCTGCGCATCCTGAATCCCCGCCAGGACTTCGTCCTCGGCATAGATGCGAACTGCCCCCCATTTCTCATGTCCAAGTTTTGGGAGGCGTTTCGCAATGCCGAGTGGGACCCCTGGACAGTCGGATCACGTGGTGGCCCCCTTTGAGAGGGTCACGAGCATCACGGTCCCGTTCTCGGAACTTGTTTCGACCTCTACCGTGCCACCGTGAAGCGCTGCAATCTCCCAAACGAGCGCAAGTCCGAGTCCTGCGCCGCCGTATGCCCTGCTGCGGGATTTGTCTAGGCGAAAGAACGGTTGGAAGATGCTCTCACGGTACTGCTTGGGTATTCCCGGGCCCTCATCTTTGACTCGCAGGAGCACATGGCTGTCGCTGTCGCTGATGGAGACGTTGACAGTCGAGCCGGAGCGGCTGTAACGGATGGCGTTTTCGACCAGATTAAACACCAGCCGATAGATGAGCGTATCACTTCCGATTGCCAAAGCGTCTCCGGCGCAATCGAGGTTTACGTCCTTATTTTCGGCAAGTGGCGCAAGGTCGGTGAGGACCTCCTCGGACAAGGGACCGAGTTCAACATCGTCCTCGCAAGGAACGCTGCGGAGCTCACTCATCTCGAGCAACACCTTGGTCATCCGCGACATGCGCTCGGTTTGTTCTTGTAGCAGGCCGAGCAGCTCGGCTGTTTCGGGTTGCAGACCGGAGCGCTCGGAGATGAATAGTTCAATCTGTGCTTGCATGAGGGCGAGCGGGGTGCGCAGCTCGTGTGCGGCGTTGCCGGTAAACTGACGCTGCGCAGAGAGCCCTTCGCCAAGACGGGCGATCATGTCGTTGAAAGAGGCGCTGCATCGCTGTAGCTCGGTGGGCACATCTTCACTGAGTCTGATTTCGCTTAGGTTGTCAGGCTGCACACGCTCAACCTGGGCTGCAAAAGCCCGTAGCGGTTTGAGTGCACGGCCGCTCGCAAAGTATGCTAGCGCGCCGCCAAGGAGTGTGACTCCAGCCGTGATGTACCAGGTTGTCGTGTCAAAAGACTCCTGTGCGTCGTTTACGACGATCGTGACCTTGTCATCGGGGGTCGCTTTCGTTGGGTCGAACGCCTGGGGCGAATCTTCGCCGGTCGCGTTAAAGGCCGAGATGTTACTGCCGATGGCATCCATGTAGCGCATGCCCGTATAGCCGACCAGGCAGTTCGTCAGCACGCATGCCGCACACGTGAGCAGTGCCGTCATAATCGTTATGCGCCATTGCAGGGAAAGCCTTTTCATTCGCTATCCTCCATAACGTAGCCCTCTCCAATCCGATTGCGAATCGGGTCGTATCCCAAAGCGCTGCGTAGCTTTTTGCGGAGTGACGAGATGTGAACGCGGGTTGCGTTGCTAAAGCTGTTCACGCTGCTATCCCAAACGTGCTCGATAAGCTCCTCTTGACTTACCGGACGCCCCTGATTAAGCATCAGGTATTCCAAGATTCCCGTTTCCTTGCGCGTAAGAGACAAAGCCTCGCTGTTCACGGAAGCGATGCGCGCCTTGGTGTCAAAGCGGAGCTTTCCGCAGGTTAAGACTATGTCGCTTTGTGTAAAGCGTCTGAGGGTAAGGCTGCGAATTCTTGCCGCAAGCTCGTCCAGATGAAACGGCTTGGTGAGGTAATCGTTGGCGCCGGCATCGAGTCCGGCGACTTTGTCGGATACTTCGCCACGTGCGGACAGAATCAGTACCTTAGTCTCGCAGTCAGTTTTCCTAAGTTCCCTGAGTACGGTCATGCCGTCGATGCGGGGAAGGTTGAGGTCGAGTACCACGAGGTCGAAGGCCTCGACGTCCAGTAGGTCGAGCGCCTCCTGTCCGTCGTGACAGCAGTCGACGCTGTACGCCAAGTTTCGCAAACTGCGCGCGATTGCATCGCACAGTGCTCGCTCGTCTTCGACGATCAAAATACGCATAACAGTCTCCCCTTGCACATTCCAAATCGCGCTTAACACGGATTTTATAGCCGATATGGTCCAATGGTCGCGTAACGAAAGGAGTGGTCAGGTTGTTCAAAGCGGTAAAACCCGTGGTACAGGTCGTTTTGTTGATCGTCGGAATTGCCATGGTGTGCTTTGGCGTTATGCGTGGCGAGGCGGATGCCGTGCTGGCCAAAGCGATTAGGCTGTGCTTGGAGTGTATCGGAATTGGATAAAAGAGAAAACACTGCGTCGCATGTTTTGGCTCGATTTCGCGGATTCATTCAGGCGGCGGCGACGCTCGTCACCAACATTCACCTGCCAAACTTTGCCAAAGGCGGCATCTATCAGGGCGCGGGGAAAACAGTCTGCGTACCTGGACTTAATTGCTATTCGTGCCCCGCGGCATCGGGTGCGTGCCCCATCGGGTCGTTCCAGTCGGTGGTAGGTTCATCCAAGTTCAACTTTTCTTACTACGTCACCGGTACGCTCATTTTGCTCGGCGTGCTGCTGGGACGCTTTGTATGCGGCTTTCTGTGCCCGTTTGGCTGGCTTCAGGAGCTGCTTCATAAGATTCCCGGCAAAAAGTTCTCCACGAGAAAGCTCAAGCCGCTCACGTACATCAAGTACGTCGTGCTGCTGTTTGCCGTGGTGCTGCTGCCCGTCTTGGTGGTTAACGACGTGGGCATGGGCGACCCGTTCTTTTGCAAGTACATCTGTCCACAGGGTGTGCTCGAGGGCGCCATTCCGCTGGCCATTGCCAATGCCGGCATTCGATCTGCGTTGGGACATCTCTTTACTTGGAAACTTGCCGTTCTCATTGCCGTGGTAGTACTGAGCGTTTTGTTCTACCGCCCCTTCTGCAAATGGATTTGTCCACTCGGCGCATTCTATGCGCTCATGAATAAGGTATCCCTACTGGGGATCCGGGTCGATGCATGCAAATGTGTCTCGTGCGGCAAGTGCTCAAAGGTTTGTCAGATGGACGTTGATGTGGTCCGCGCGCCCAATCATGCCGAATGTATCCGGTGCGGAAAGTGCATCGGGACCTGTCCCGTCGATGCCATCAGCTATCGCTATGGCTTGGATGTGTCGGCGGAAAAGCTTCCCTTGACCGCCGATAAAAAGTAAACAAGCTTCGACAAAACGGAGGAATGACCATGAAGCTTTCTAAGATTGCGGCCCTGTTTATGGTGCCGGTACTGGCCTTGTGTCTTGTGGCGTGCTCGGCACCTGGTGGCAATGCGAGCGAATCTGCGGGCTCCGATCCTAAGATCGCGGAACTCACTGCGCAGAAGCCGACCAATGCCGACGAGG
The DNA here is from genome assembly GCA_902494135.1 of uncultured Collinsella sp. Lineage (GTDB taxonomy): Bacteria > Actinomycetota > Coriobacteriia > Coriobacteriales > Coriobacteriaceae > Collinsella. The sequence continues at coordinate 7,203 of CABUSE010000065.1, forward strand.
CTGCCGAGTTGTATGCAAAACTCATGCAGAAGGAGAACGATATCTTTTCGAGTGATAACGCGCTGTGGGAAAAGGTATTCAATGCGGCAAATAAAGACTCGGCAATGATTGAGGACGGCAG
>CABUSE010000066.1 GCA_902494135.1 uncultured Collinsella sp.
CTGCGCACGGAGAAATTGTCCATACGGACTCCTTTCATCGATGTTGGCAGGGCCACCGTGCCTCTTGGCCGGTTGGCGTCGGGATCGTGGAGCCAACTCTCTACCCCGACTCTGGATAAAACGTGCCCGCTCCTTGCGGACACGATGGAGTCTATCAGCGCACGCGGACAGAAATCAAGCGCCGCCTGCGAAATGATGTGCAAGCGACGCTTGATTGCGCGGCGATTATTCGGCCAACATCCGGAAAAGTGTCGAAATCAGCCGTATGAAAGTACGGAAAAGTGTCAAATTCGAGCCGCTCAAATTACGGAAAAGTGTCGAAATGGGTGCGTGGAAATCACGGAAAAGTGTAAAACTGCACGTGAACAGGGGTACGGCATAGCTTATGTTCCAACCTAGCTGTTGGGGTCGCCCTTGAGGGTATTGATGTCCAGGTACTGGTTGTCGTCCTCTTTTTGCTGCGTTGCCGATTCGGACGCGGTGGGGCCGCGGAACAGCTGGAATCCCTCAAACGCAATCACGCCGAGCAGAGCGATGATGATGGCGATAAAGACAACCTTTGCCGCATGCGAAAACTCCGAAAAGCGCGGCGGTTCTTCTTCGGTGTGGTAATCGGCAGCACGCTCATCGTCGGTGCCGTGGGTATACGACGATGCCGAGGCTGCCTTTACGCTCGCTTGGTTGTAATCGGGAGCGGGCGTGGCGGCAAACGGGTCGCGAGAATAGCCGCTCGATGTTTGGCCGTAATCCTCGGTTTCGATGCGGCCGGCGCGAGGTTGTTCGTTCGGGCGGTTGGCGTATGCTGCGGTGTTGTCGTATGCGGACTCGCGTTTCTCGGCAGCCGCAAACAAAGGGTTTACCGGAATGTCGAGCGCCGGCATGCCGCTCGAGGTCTCGTCCAGATCTGCCGCCGCCCAGGAATCAAAGGCAAACTGGCGGTTGGAAAGATCATCCAGATCCATGACAGGCGGCTCGAGCTCGGGCTCGGGAGCCGTGTATGCCGGCTGCTGCGGGGCAGCGTAGCGAATCGTGCTGTCTGCCGTGGGACGCTGTGCCGCTGCAGCGAGAAACGCCGCCGTCTCGGATGGATCGCTAGCAGGACGGGGCGCAGGGGCGGCTTTACGCGTCGTCTGCACGATGGGACGGGTGCCAAAGTCGTCTGCGGGCACGGATGCCGGCGCGGGCGTGGCGGAAGGTGCGGGCTTTGCACTTGTCGGGCGAGCTCCGCCGCCCATGAGTTCCTCGGCAGTCCAGGGGCGGTCGCTCATCACGTCGTCGAGGCTCAACGCAAACAGATCGTCTTCGCCCTCGTCAAACGCGCGTTTCGCATGCCTGGCGCCAGAAACGGTGCCTCCGCGGCAGTTGCGTGATGCGTTGCTCGACCCCATCTTGTTCCATCCTTTCGAAATGCTCACATTCATCGATTATATGGAACTTGCCTAGCGGCCGACTCTTGGATTCGTGCATTCCAGAACTCGCGCCCAAAAGGGGAGGGGCGATCCGGCCGAGTTGCCTACTTGTCGCCGGCGGCAGCCTTTGCCTCGTTGAGGTAGCTATAGAAGCTGTACTTTGAGATGCCGAAGAACTCGCAGGCACGCTCGCTCGACTTGGAAATGAGGAAGGCGCCGCGACGGTCGAGGTAGCCAATGGCGCGGATGCGCTCGTCTTTGGTCATGAGCGCCGCGGGCTTGCCCACAAACTGTTCGCACTCGCGCAGCAGGTCTTCGAGCAGGTCGCCGATGTTTTTGGTAATGGGCTCGGGCTCGGTGTATCCCTTGTCGCCCGTGCCGGTGAGCGCGTCGAGCGAGCGCTCAAAAGCCTTCATGAGCGTAATGTCAAAGTTAATGCCCAAAATGCCGACGGGCTTGCCCTCGTCGTTGCGGATAAAGATCGTCGAGGACTTGAGCAGCTTGCCATCGGCGGTTTTGGTGAGGTATGGCTCGCGGTCGTGCACGTCGGCGGTGCCCTCGTGCATGGACTCAAGCACAATATGGCTGGGGCCGTCACCCAGTTTGCGCCCGCTGACGTGGCCGTTTTCGATCACTACGATGGAGTGGTCCACGTCCTCGGTCTCCAAGTCGTGGACGACGACTTCGCAGTTGGGGCCAAATTGGAGCGCCAGGCCGTGTGCAAGGCGCTTATAAAACTCAATCTGTGCGGGGGTCATAGGTGCCTTCCTAAAAATTAGTTTGGGCTCACTTTGCCATAAACCCCACTTGTTCGCAAATAACGAAAGCGTCGCTGCGTTATGTAACCGTTCGTCGGCGAAAAGGTACCGATTACGGCAACAAACAATTTGTTAGGTTTTCCAATCAAAAAGTGTGATAGAACAGTGCTAACAAACTTTTTGTTTGGCATCCACATAAAAGTTCAGTCGCATGAATGGGAATGGGCTGAAACGCGTATGCGGGGGCCGGCAAGAGAGAACTTAAGGAGTTCACCGTATGGCCGATAAGATCCAGTGGGCGGGCAACACGATGCCCAAGAGCGATGACAAGCACTTGGGAATCATGAGCCTCGACCACGTGAAGAAGGCCCGTGCCTTCCACCAGTCGTTCCCCCAGTACACCGTCACTCCGCTTGCCCGCCTGGATGGCCAGGCTGCGCGCCTGGGCCTGTCCAACCTGTGCGTCAAGGACGAGAGCTATCGCTTTGGCCTCAACGCCTTTAAGGTTCTGGGCGGTTCGTTTGCCATGGCCAACTACATTGCCGACGAGACTGGCAAGGACGTTGCCGAGTGCACCTTCGATTACCTGACCTCCGATCAGCTTGCCAAGGACTTTGGCCAGGCTACCTTCTTTACCGCCACCGACGGCAACCATGGCCGCGGTGTGGCATGGGCTGCCAACAAGCTGGGCCAGAAGGCCGTCGTGCACATGCCCAAGGGTTCCACCAAGCCCCGCTTCGATAACATCGCTGCCGAGGGCGCCACGGTGACCATCGAAGAGGTCAACTACGACGAGTGCGTGCGCATGGCCGCCGCCGAGGCCGATGCCTGCGAGCGCGGCGTCATCGTTCAGGACACCGCCTGGGAGGGCTACGAGAAGATTCCGTCCTGGATCATGGAGGGCTACGGCACCATGGCTTCCGAGGCTGCCGAGCAGCTGCGCGAGATGGCCATCAACCGCCCGACGCACGTGTTTGTCCAGGCTGGCGTGGGTTCGCTCGCTGGCGCCGTGGTGGGCTACTTCACCAACCTGTATCCCGATAACCCGCCCACCTTCGTCGTGGTTGAATGCGCGCCTGCCGCCTGCCTGTACAAGGGCGCTGCCGCCGGCGACGGCGATCCGCGCATCGTGGACGGCGACATGCCCTCCATCATGGCCGGTCTGTGCTGCGGCGAGCCCAACATCCTGGGTTGGGATATCCTGCGCAACCACGCCACCGCCTTCGTGTCCTGCCCCGACTGGGTCACCGCTCGCGGCATGCGCACCCTGGGCGCTCCCGAGAAGGGCGACCCGCGCGTCATCTCCGGCGAGTCCGGCGCTGTGACCACCGGCCTGGTCGAGACCCTCATGCTCGATCCCGAGTATGCTGAGCTCAAGGAACTCATCGGCCTGGACAAGACGAGTTCCGTGCTCTGCTTCTCCACCGAGGGCGACACGGACCCCGACCAGTATCGTCGAATTGTTTGGGAAGGCGAATATCCCACTTGCTAATCGTTGGGGCGGAATAAATAGGTATCGCTCCGCCACCTCACAGGTAGATTCCTTCGTTTGAAAGGTTAAGAACAATGGCTAAAGAACTCGATTTCGACGCTATCAAGGCTGCTGCTGAGTCCCATCGTGCTGATATGACTCGCTTCCTGCGTGCTATGATCTCCCACCCCTCTGAGTCCTGCGAGGAGGGCGAGGTTGTCGCTTGCATCAAGGCCGAGATGGAGAGCCTTGGCTATGACGAGGTCAAGGTCGACGGCCTGGGCAACGTCATGGGCTTTATGGGCGAGGGCGACAAGATCATCGCCATCGACTCCCACATCGACACCGTCGGCATCGGCAACATCGAGAACTGGGATGCCGATCCCTATGAGGGCTACGAGACCGATGAGATCATCTACGGCCGCGGCGGCTCCGACCAGGAGGGCGGCATGGCTTCTGCTACCTACGCTGCCAAGATGATGAAGGACATGGGCCTCATCCCCGAGGGCTACAAGATCATGGTCGTCGGCACCGTCCAGGAAGAGGACTGCGACGGCATGTGCTGGCAGTACATCTACAACAAGGACGGCATTAAGCCCGAGTTCGTCATTTCCACCGAGCCCACCGACGGCGGCATCTACCGCGGTCACCGCGGCCGCATGGAGATCCGCGTCGACGTTCACGGCACCTCCTGCCACGGCTCCGCTCCCGACCGCGGCGACAACGCCATCTACAAGATGGCCGACATCATCGCCGACGTCCGCGCCCTCAACAACAACGGCTGCGACGAGTCGACCGACATCAAGGGTCTCGTCAAGATGCTCGACCCCAAGTACAATCCCGAGCACTTCGAGGATGCCCGCTTCCTGGGCCGCGGCACCTGCACCGTCAGCCAGATCTTCTACACCAGCCCCAGCCGCTGCGCCGTCGCTGACTCCTGCGCCATCTCCATCGACCGTCGCATGACCGCCGGCGAGACCTGGGAGTCCTGCCTGGACGAGATCCGCAACCTGCCGGCCGCCAAGAAGTACGGCGACGACGTGAAGGTCTCCATGTACATGTACGACCGTCCGTCCTGGACCGGCGAGGTCTACGAGACCGAGGCTTACTTCCCCACGTGGATCAACAAGGAGACCGCTCCGCACGTCAAGGCTCTCGTCGACGCCCACAAGGCTATGTTCGGTGACGAGCGCATCGGCTGCGAGCCCAGCATGGACAAGCGCACCGGTCGTCCGCTGTGCGACAAGTGGACCTTCTCCACGAACTGCGTTTCCATCCAGGGCCGCTATGGCATCCCCTGCGTCGGCTTTGGCCCGGGTGCCGAGTCTCAGGCTCACGCTCCCAACGAGGTCACCTACAAGGACGACCTGGTCACCGCTGCCGCCATGTATGTGGCTGCCCTGAACCTCTACGATCCGAGCCAGGCCGATGGCGATGCCACCGTGTTCCGCGCCGGTCTGACCAACAACAAGATCGACTAGTCCCATTCCTCGATCTTGTTGAGCCGGGGGCAGTTTATGCCCCCGGCGCCTCCTGTTGACTTGGGGCCCGCGGTCGTTATCTCCCATGCTTCCTCGACGGTGGCGGGTCCTCGTCATAGTGCTCGGCATGTTCTAGCCACACGCGCATGCCGGAGCGCATCTACTCATTGCGATCGTTTCACCTTTAGAAAGGACATTTACATGGACGCCAAGTTTACCGAGCTCGTCGAGCAGCTGAACGGCCTCGATTTTAAGGGTATGTACGGCAGCGACTTCCTGCACACCTGGGATAAGACCACCGATGAGCTCAAGGCGCTCTACATCGTCGCCGACGCTCTGCGCGAGCTGCGCGAGAACAACGTTTCGTCCAAGATCTTCGATTCGGGCCTGGCCGTCTCGCTGTTCCGCGACAACTCCACCCGTACGCGCTTCTCCTTCTCTAAGGCTGCCAACCTGCTCGGCCTTGAGCTGCAGGACCTGGACGAGAAGAAGTCCCAGATCGCTCACGGCGAGACCGTCCGCGAGACCGCTACCATGATCTCCTTCATGGCCGACGTCATCGGCATCCGCGACGACATGTACATCGGCAAGGGCGACGCCTACATGGCTGAGGTCTCCGAGTCTGTCCAGCAGGCTTACGAGGATGGCGTTCTGGATCACCGTCCCACGCTCATCTCCCTGCAGTCCGACTCCGATCACCCCACGCAGTCCTCTGCCGACATGCTCTACCTTATCAACGAGTTTGGCGGCCTCGAGAACCTCAAGGGCAAGAAGGTTGCCGTCACCTGGGCCTATTCGCCCTCTTACGGCAAGCCGCTGTCCTGCCCGCAGTCGCTGATCAGCCTGCTGCCCCGTTTTGGCATGGACGTCACCCTGGCCCACCCCGAGGGCTACGACCTCATGCCCGAGGTCGTCGAGCGCGCCAAGGGCTATGCCGCCGAGTCCGGCACCACCTTTAAGCAGGTCAACACCATGGCCGAGGCCTTCGAGGGCGCCGACATCGTGATCCCCAAGAGCTGGGCTCCGTTTGCCGCCATGGAGAAGCGTACCAACCTGTACGCCGAGGGCGACGACGCCGGTATCGCTGCGCTCGAGAAGGAGCTGCTCGCTCAGAACGCTACGCATCAGGATTGGTGCTCCACGACAGAGCTCATGGAGAAGACCGCCAACGGCCAGGACACCATCTTTATGCACCCGCTGCCCGCCGACATCTCCGGTGTCTCCTGCGAGCACGGCGAGGTCAACGCCGACGTCTTCGACATGCACCGCGTGGGCATGTACAAGGAGGCCAGCTACAAGCCGTACGCCATCGCAGCCATGATGTTCCTGCAGAAGGTTGCCGATCCCGCCGCTACCCTCAAGGCCCTCGACGAGCGCAACACCGCCCGTTGGTTCCAGGCCTAAAGCTGGGCTGAGAAATGGCTAAGCGTATTGTTGTCGCCCTGGGTGGAAACGCCCTCGGCGCCAACCTTCCCGAGCAGATGGAGGCCGTCAAGACGACTTCCAAGGCTATCGTCGACCTGATCGAGGAGGGCAACGAGGTCGTCGTCGTGCATGGCAACGGTCCCCAGGTGGGCATGATCGCCAACGCGATGGCTGAGCTCACGCGCTCTAATCCTCAGAAGTACGTTCCCTGCCCCTTGTCCGTTTGCGGCGCCATGAGCCAGGGCTACATTGGCTATGACCTGCAAAATGCCCTGCGCGAGGAAATGCTCGACCGCAATATCGACAAGGGTGTCGCCACCGTGCTCACCCAGGTCGAGGTTGCGGCAGACGACCCGGCCTTTGCCGACCCGGTCAAGCCGATTGGTCCGTGGATGAGCGAGACCGAGGCCAAGGAGCTGGAGGCCGACCGCGGCTACCAGTTCATCCACGACGAGAAGCAGGGCTTCCGTCGCGTGGTGGCTTCGCCCAAGCCCGTGAACATCGTCGAGCTCGACACCATCAAGTCGCTCGTCGAGTCCAACCATGTGGTGATCTCCTGCGGCGGTGGCGGCATTCCCGTCACCAAGGCCCAGGGCAACCACCTTAAGGGCGCTGCCGCCGTCATCGATAAGGACTTTGCGGCCGAGAAGCTCGCCGAGCAGCTCGATGCCGATGCCCTGGTTATCCTGACGGCCGTGGAGAAGGTTGCCATTGGCTTTGGCACCGACCACGAGCAGTGGCTCGACACGCTGACCGCGGCTGACGTAAAG
>CABUSE010000067.1 GCA_902494135.1 uncultured Collinsella sp.
AGGATGCGAGCCACGACGTCCACATACTGCTTGTGTACGCGCCGAGTTTTGCCGTCTGTCTGTCGATATTCCATGCCTCCTATTATCGAACGCATGTTTGCATGTTGTAAAGCGAACAGGCTGTGGTTTTGGGGTGTTGGGGCGCGCACGTGTCCTCATGGTGTGTTAGCAAAAAGAGCACCCGCGGTCAACAGGGATAATATTCGATTTTAGTGCCAAAAAATTCACTGCTCCCATCAGAACTCGGTAAAGAAACCCGCAGGAGGTGATACGATTTATCATGTTTCTGTAACGTGCCTGCAAACTTCGAGAAAGTCATATATGGACGTAACGTTCTCAACCTTCCTCGGCCAACTTGTGTCGAACCCAGTCCTTGCCGTCACCGTGATCCTCGCGCTCGGCGCCATCTTCGTCAATGGATGGACCGACGCACCCAACGCCATCGCGACCTGCGTCACTACGCGTTGCATGCCCGCCCGCACCGCCATTCTCATGAGTGCCGCATTCAACTTCCTCGGCGTGCTCATCATGACGCACTTTAACGCGAGCGTCGCCAACACCATCTCCCATATTGTCGACTTTGGCGGAAACAGCACCATGGCGCTCGCCTGCCTATGCGCGGCGCTGTTCTCCATCGTCGTCTACGGCGCCACAGCGTCGCGTTTTGGCATCCCCACCTCGCAAAGCCACAGCCTTATCGCCGGCCTGACCGGTGCCGCCATCGCCCTCGGCGGTGCGAGCAGCGTCAACGTCCACGAGTGGATGAAGGTCATCTACGGCCTGGCGCTCTCCATCGGCCTGGGCTTTGTCATGGGCTGGGTCCTGTGCAAGCTCGTCTCGATTCTTTTCGTCGCCGCCAACAGGCGACGTGCCAATGTCTTCTTTAAATACGCTCAGATCGCGAGCGCTGCGGCCATGAGCTTTATGCACGGCGCGCAGGATGGACAGAAGTTCATCGGCGTGCTCTTTTTAGGCGTGGCCTTTGCCAGCGGCCAGACGAGCGTCGGCGATGCAGGCATCCCCATCTGGATTATGCTGCTGTGCTCGGCCACTATGGGCATCGGCACCAGCGTGGGCGGCGAGCGCATCATCAAGTCCGTCGGCCAGAGCATGGTTAAGCTCGAGAAGTATCAGGGCTTCTCTGCCGACCTCGCGGGTGCCGCGAACCTGCTGCTTGCCACCCTTACCGGCATCCCTGTGTCCTCCACGCACATCAAGACCTGCGCCATCATGGGCGTCGGTGCCGTCAAGCGCCTCTCGGCCATCAACTTCGGCGTCGTCAAGGACATGATGTTCACCTGGTTCTTCACCTTCCCCGCCTGCGGACTCATCAGCTTTGTCATGGCCAAGCTGTTCATGATGTTCATCTAGTCAAACCGAGCGTCCATCCGGACCGTAATACTTCTCACACCCGTCTTCGCCTCGAAAGGACCCACTCATGGCAAAGAAACCCGATTCGTTCTATTTTGACAACTACGTTGCCTGCGCCGACCTAGCCGTACAGGCTGCCGAGCTGCTCACCAAGATTTTCGAGAACTTCGATCCCGCGAAGATTCACGATATGCTCGACAAGATGCACTCAATCGAGCATGCGGCCGACAAGAAGCACCATGAGCTTGAAGACGCCCTGCTCACGGCCTTTATCACCCCGCTTGAGCGCGAGGACCTGGACCTGATGAGCTGCTCACTCGACACCGTGCTCGACCGTATCGAGGGCGTCGTGCAGCGCGTCTACTTCACCAACATCCAGAGCATCCATCCCGACGCCATCGTCATCGCCCACAAGGTGACTGACGCCTGCCGCGCCATGAAAGACCTGATGGTCGAGCTGCCCAACTACCGCAAGTCCAAGACCCTGCGCGAACTCGTCATCCAGATCAACACGATCGAGTCCGAGGCCGACGAGCTCTACATCAACGCTATGCGCAACCTGCATGTCAACGGCAAGGATCCGCTCGAGGTCATCGCCTGGCGCGACGTGTACGCCTTCCTGGAGTACTGCGCTGACTGCTGTGAGAATGTGGCCGATGTTGTGGATTCGATTGTCATGAAGAACAGTTAATTGGGGGTACGTGTCCCGGCGGTCGCGGGCCCGGCCACTAATAACCTTTTTCACTCCGGCTGCAAGCAGAGTCGTTCAAAAGGTTATTAGTGGCCGGGCCCGCTCCCTTACGTACCACCATTGGGAACTTTGGCTGATAGTTATAGCGCAATGGGGGTTTGGCTGAAGGGACCTTTGGTATCCGTTCGGACACTTTGGCCCTCGATGAGCGTTTGGCTGATTGCTGCTTTGGGTACTGTTTGGGTTACTTTGGGTTTGTTTGATTTTTAATTGTTGGAGGGCTTGTATGTCTTATTTGGATCTGGCTCGGGGTCGGTATTCTTGTCGTGAATTTCAGGATCGTTCTGTTGAGCAAGCTGTTGTGGATGCCATTGTTGAGGCTGGGCGTATTGCTCCTTCTGCTTGTAATAATCATCCGACCCGCGTGATGGTGCTTGATACTCCGGAGTTGTTGGAGAAGGCTGCTGCTTGTCAGCCGCGCTTTGCTCGTGATGGATCTATCTTTGGAGCTCCGCTTATCTTTCTTATTTGCAGCGTTACCGATGATGCTTGGGTGCGCCCGTATGATCAGATGAACTCGAGTGCCATCGATACTTCGATCGTCTGCGATCAGATGATGATGGAGGCCACCGAGCATGGCCTGGGAACGTGCTGGATATGCCATTTTAAGCCCGAGGTGGCACAAGAGCAGTTCAATCTGCCCAAGGGCGTCTATCCCTATCATATGCTCGTCTGTGGCTATCCCGCCGACCACATCGCCGATCCCGAGCATCGCGAGGCCCGTACCATTCCCCTCTCCGACTTCCTCCTCAAGTAGATTTTGGGACATGCCCTAAAACCTATCCTTGACCGCTCACCGGTTCGCCGAGTTCTGCGCCACTATGTGCAGGGCTCGGTTTTTTATGTTGCGCGCCCCGGTACAGTCATAAAAAAGGACCCGCAAGCTGCGGGTCCTTTCTAGGCACTAAATTGTAGGCCGAATGTTAGTCCAGGTCGTCGGCAGCGAAGTTGTCGATCGGGGCGAAGGGATCGGCCACGGGGACAACCGGGTCAGCGACGGGCAGCGGCTCGGCGGGAACAGTCACCGCAGGAGAAGCGGCGGAACCGACCGGCGTGGAGGCCATGAGGTCGGCCGGGAAGGAGTTTTGGGCATCGTCCATGAAGTGCTGGATGAGCTTGAGGTACTCGGCCTTGAACTCCTCACGGGAAGCCTTGAGACGATCGATCTCCTCGAGCTCGGCCTGCTTCTCGGTCAGAGCCTGGCGGATAACCTCGCGTGCCTTGGCGTCAGCCTCGTTGCGGATACGCTCAGCGTTCTCATTGGCATCGTTGACGATGGTCTCAGCGGTCTGCTGGGCAGCGATCAGGGCAGCGGAAATCTGGCGCTCCTGAGCGGAGAAATCAGGAGCGGGAGCAGCCACGGGGGCGGCAGGAACGGCCTGGGCGGGGGCATCCTGAGCCTGGGCAAGCTGAGCCTGCGCATCGGCAAGCTGCTGCTCGGTAGCAGTCAGACGACCCTTAAGGTCGACGATCTTAGCGAGCATAGCGTCAACCTCAGAGGACAGCGTCTCCAAGAAGACGTCGACCTCGGCAGGATCGTAGCCACGCTTGGCCTCAGAGAAAGTCTGAGCCTGGATGTCTGCAGGGGTAATAGCCATAACAAGTCTCCTTTTTCATCGCCTCGGCGCTACACGCCCGACGTAAGTTACTAAGTCAGTTCTACACGAGTATACCTATAAGAAGCTGCAGAACCAGCCTCTGCACCAACTGCAACGCAATAATCGCAACGACCGGCGAAAAATCGATACCGCCCATCGGCGGGATGAAACGACGGAACAGGTTGAGCCACGGACCGCACACGCTATCAAGCACCGCGGCAATATCCTGAAGCAAACCACCCTGCTTCATGGGAATCCACGTCATAAAGCAGTAGACAACAATAAGCGTGGAATAGAAGTTGAACAGCGTGTTGACCAGCTGGACGATAGTGTAGATGTTGATGGGAATCTCCTCGTCTTGTCTTTACTTAAGGTAGCCGTCCGCACGAAGCTTCTTGAGATCGGAATCTTTGACCTCGCAACCGGCGGGCAGCACCATGAACACGCGGTCGCCCACCTCCTTGACCGTGGCACCCAGACCGCAGGCAAAGCCGTAAGAGAAGTCCAAGACGCGCTTGGCAACTTCGGTGCGTACGCCCACAAAAATCAGTGCGACAGGCTGCTTGGTGCGAACGCGGCGCACCACGGTCTCCACGTCGTCATAGCTCTCGGGGCGCAGGACATAGGCCGGCAGCTGCGGTGTGGCGTTGATGATATTGCTCGCATAGGCCGAGGCATCGCTCGGTGCAGGCGCGGGCGCAGCGGCGGCACGGGCGCGGGTGTTCTCGGCGTAGCTCGACGGCGTGTCATAGGCACCAGGACGATAACCGCTCGCAACACTGTCCTGCGAGCGCGAAGGCGGATTATACGTCGTGGCATGGCGGGAGTCATCGCCGACCAGCTGACCGGAGCGCGTATACACGGCAACCGACTCAGCTTCACCGCGGCGCGTCTGACCAAGCAGGCCGTTGCTCGGCTCGTCTTGGGTGTAGAAGCCCTCGCCCGAAGCACCGCTGTAGCCGTTGCCCTGATAACTATCGTCATAGCCGTCATCGTAGCCGTAGTCGTCGTCCTGGCCATAACCCTGGTCGTAACCCTGCTGGCCGCCCAGGTGCATTTTATTTTTAATCTCGTCAAGGAAGCCCATGGTTGTGTCCTCTCGCGGTTTAGTGCAGGCGCCCCGATAATCAGTGCGCACTTCAGAGCCTTATTTTACTGCAAACTCCGGGCTAAATACTACCCTGCCCAGGCGAACGAGCGTAGAGCCCTCCTCAAGGGCAGACTCAAAGTCCTCGCTCATGCCGCAGGAAAGCTCAGGCAGGTTCAAATCGGGATGCGCCGCCTCCAGCTCATCCCTCAGCTCACGAAGCCCCGCAAAGGTGCGGCGTGCCACATCCTTATTCCCCCGGGGCGCCATAGTCATAAGCCCCTGCACGCAAATTCCCTCAAGTTCCGCAAGCTCACCCGCGGCGGCGCGAATCTCATCGGGCGAAAAGCCTCCCTTCGACTCCTCACCACTCACATTGACCTCGATGAGCACACGCTGGGGGCCGGCGAGCTCGCCTGCCTCAATCTTGCGGACAGCACGGCTCGAGATCGCCTGCGCCAGATGCAGCGAACCCACCGAGTGAATCAGCTCGGCTGAGCCCAGCACCGCATTGATCTTATTGGTCTGCAGGTTGCCGATCATATCGAAGCGTACCTCGGGCAGCTCCGGATGCTCCGCCAGACCCGTGAGCTTGCGAACCAGCTCCTGCGGGCGGTTCTCGGCAAAATGGCGATACCCCGCCTGGATGGCGGCAACGGTCTCATCGACACCAACGGTCTTGGACACGGCAATGAGGCGCGCGGCGTCGTGGGGACGGCCTGCGCGATCGAGCGCCGCATAAAAACGTTCCAGAATCTGCTCGCGGCGAGCGCGCATCAAGTCCAAATAGTTATCCATTGCTAATCGCCTCCGCTGACAGCCAAACAAGTAGTCCCATGCTAACGCAAGAGCGCGGCCCCGCATGTGCAAGGCCGCGCTCACTTAGGTATTTACAATCTTTCGACGAACGGGGTTACTTACTCCTCGTCGTCCTCGCCATCGTCCTCATCCTCAAGATGATCGAGCAGGTAGCGAAGACCCTCGCTGACCTCGTTAGCGGGCACCTTGGCAACGTAGCGAGCGTCGACGGCGGGCCTCATGATAACACCCTCGCCCGAAGGCACGCGCATGCTCTCGAGCTCATCCTCATCAGTGCGGGCGATATCGCCGGCATTCATGCGCTGACCAGTCAACAGGAAGGTCAGACGGCAGGCGGCATCGATGGAAATCGATGCGATGCGATCGAGGTAGCGCGAAACCATGATGGCGCGGCGCAGGTCGTCATAGTTGCTGTCGTCGTCCATAAAATCGCCCGTGTCCATGCGGTTAAAGGTGCGGAAGAACTTCTCGTACGCCGCATGCACCGGCTCGTCCTCGACGGCCAGGCTGCAGATGATGGACATGTCGTTAGTGACGAGCGCAGAAAGCGAAGAGCCCAGCACCTGGTAGACGGCCTCAGCCTCGGCCTCGACCGTACCGACGAGCTCCTGGGGCAGCGAGATGTCGGCCTTGATCATATGACGCGTGGCGCGGCAGATCTGGCGAACCTTATCGGTCATGCGCTGCAGGTTAAAGTCGACGTAGATAATCGTCTGCAGCAAGCGGAAGTCGGAGGCGACCGGTGACTGCGTGGCGATCAGGTTGTAGCACACGGCCTCCAGGTTAGCGCAGCGCGCGTCAATCGAAAGCGTGCGCTTCTTGGTCTTGGTGGCGAGCTTGCGGTCGTCGGTCACATAGGCCTTAACGGCATCGTGGAGGGCCAGATCGACGGCCTCATAGATGCTCAGCATCTCGTGACGGGCCTCGACGAGCTGACGGGAAAACAGTTTGCGCATGGTTCACTCCAATCAGTTGGGTGCGGTCATGCCGCCCGCACAGTGAATATACACCGGACCAGGTCCGATCAGCTTGGGACTAGTCGCACCGATCAGCCAAAGCGGCCGGTGATATAGTCTTCCGTCCGCGAGTCCACCGGACTGGTGAAGATCGCGTCGGTTTGACCATACTCGATGAGCGTGGCGGGCTCGCCGGCAACTTCCTGCAAGAAGAATGCGGTGTAGTCGCTAATACGAGCTGCCTGCTGCATTGAATGCGTGACGATGATGATCGTCATCTCGGGCGCCAGCTCGGCCATCAGATCCTCGACCTTAGAGACGGACGTGGGGTCGATGGCGGAGCAGGGCTCGTCCATCAGGAGGACATCGGGTTGCACCGCGAGCACGCGCGCGATGCACAGACGCTGCTGCTGACCGCCCGAGAGTGCCAAACCATCCTTGTTGAGCTGATTGGATACCTCTTTCCAGAGGTTGGCGCGCTTGAGCGATTCTTCCACGATGTCATCGAGGTCACTTTTGCTAGTCACGCCCTGCAGACGAGGGCCAAAGGCGACATTCTCGTAGATGGATTTAGGAAACGGGTTGGGCTGCTGAAAGATCATGCCCACGCGACGACGGAGATCGACCGGGTC